>NZ_JBICJJ010000003.1:0-27168 GCF_043102985.1 Acinetobacter sp. YQ_14
AGAAGGTAAAAATATAAAGGTAACCTCAACTACAGGAGCTGATGGTCAAACAGTATATACCGTGGCTACTGCTGATGAAGTCGACTTTGATAAAGTTACAGTTGGTGATACAAAGATTTCTACAGATGGTGTTGTTATTGCAAATGGTCCAAGCATAACTAAAGATGGAATAAGTGCTGGAGGTAAAAAAGTAACAGATGTTGCTGATGGCATGATTAGTGCGGATTCTAAAGATGCAATCAATGGTAGTCAGCTTCATGCAATTGGAAACAATGTAACCCAGTTATTTGGCGGTAATGCAACTTATGTAAATAACCAAATAACTTGGAATAACATTGGTGGAACTGGACAAAATACTGTTGATGATGCGATTAAGCATGTAAATAATCAGGTGATTAATGCTAATCAAGGTTGGAATGTAAGTACTGATTCGGGTTCAAATGCCACAAGTACAGTTAAACCAGGACAAACTGTAAACATTAATGGTAATGCTGATAATGGTGTATTAGTAACCAACTCAGGTAATGACATTAAGGTGAGTTTGTCTGATCAAATCAAAATTGGTTCAGGTAATAATGCCGTATCCATCGATGGTAATGCTGGAACAATACAGGCAGGAAACGTTTTGATTGATGGATCAAAAGGCAATATCTCTGCTGGGAAAGTTAATGTTAATGGTGAGGCTGGTACAGTTAATGGATTAACGAATACGACTTGGAATCCAAACAATATTGTATCTGGTCAGGCTGCAACAGAAGACCAACTTCTACAAGTTGCTCAAAATGCAACTGCAGCAGCAACAGCTGCTAAAACAACAGTAACTGCTGGTGAAAACATTACTGTATCAAGCAGTAAGAACTCTGATGGAAGTACAAACTATCAAGTAGCCACCAACAAGAATGTGAAGTTTGATACGGTCAATTCTGGTTCAATTACGACTGATAAAATTTCAGTAGGCAACGTTACGATTGACCAATCAGGTATAAATGCTGGCGGTAGTAAAGTTACAAACGTAGCGAATGGTACTGTTAGTTCAACTTCGAAAGATGCAATTAATGGATCTCAATTGCATGCAAGTAACACCAATATCTATAACTACCTAGGTGGTGGTGCTAATTATGAGACCAATACCGGCCCTACTTATAACGTTGGTGGTGGCTCTTATAACAATGTTGGCGATGCTCTCAACTCGCTAGATCAGAAAGTCACAAACGTAACTAATCAACTTGAGGAAGCATTTTATACAACCAACAAACGTATAGATGATGTGGAAAACCGAGCAAATGCTGGTAACGCGCAAGCACTTGCTACAGCAGGACTACCTCAAGCATACATTCCTGGTAAGAGCATGATGGCGATTAGTGGTGGTACCTATCGGGGTGAAACTGGTTACGCGATAGGAATGTCTTCAATTTCAGATAATGGTAAATGGGTTTTCAAAGTGAGTGGAAGTGGCAATTCCCGTGGTGATTTTGGAGGAACTGTAGGCGCAGGAATCCAATGGTAATTGCTTGAAGGAATATCAGACACATTGATATTGCGATGTGTCTGAATATTTTACTGAATTACCTAAACTTGAAATTTAGATCAAAAAAATGCGGGAATTAAGATATGAAAAACTTACTCATGATGTGTTTATTTGCTGGAGCAATAACTGGATGCTCAACTGGTACTCTAATTACTAAAGAGGGTACAACAGACAATCCAAAATGGCATAAAGCTGATGATGTTGTGTTTAATAAGGACTTAGGAACATTTCCAAACTTACAAAGTTTGAGTCAGGTTCGACAAGGTATGACCAAAGATCAACTATACGAGTTAATTGGTCGCCCACAATATGATGATGGCTGGAGACCAAGAGAATGGAATTATTTATTTCATTTTACTACTCCAGGACAGGGGGAAAACGACATAACAACTTGCCAATTTAAGGTTTTATTTGATCAAAAAATGTTCGCAAATAGTTTTTACTGGAATCCAGTACATCCTAAGGATGCTGTCTGTCCACCACCAAGTAAACCTATTAAAGAACCTGAAGAAAAAGTATCAGTTAAACGTTACACTTTAGGAGCTGATGCTTTATTTGCTTTTGATAAACGAGATTTGCAAAATTTAAATCCAAAAGGTAGAGCTGATTTAGATCGATTAGGTTTGGAATTAAGTAGTTTTAAAACTTTAAATTCGATTAAAGTTTTAGGTTATACAGATCGCTTAGGTAACCTAAATTATAATTTAAAACTATCTCAAGATCGTGCAGATACAGTTAAGCAATATCTGATCTATAAGGGTGTAAATCCTCAGCTTATTTCAGCAATAGGGTATGGACCAGAGAATCCTGTAAAAGAGTGTGCAAATAATATTTCACGAAATGAGTTGATCAGTTGTTTAGCTCCTAACAGGAGAGTAGTCATAGAGGTGGATGGTTATATCGAGGAAAAAGTAGAATAATTAGATTAAAAAAGTCTTTAGGTTGCATGCCTAAAGACTTTTATACAGTAAGCTTCTTTCATAAGTTACTTTTCTTTAAGCTCTAAATTGTATTAGTTCAGATCAGATCAGACATGGATCTTGAAAAGAGAAAGTTACCCATTTTGATAAAGGTGTTGAATCTTAATCAAACAAAGGTAACTGTCAGATCAGGTTTGAGCTAGTACAGACTGAGGAAATTAAATCAAATATTAGACGCTTAGCACAGCATATTAAACCACATTGATGTTGGATATTTCATATTTAAAGTAGTTTCAAAAAACGATCACGATGTTGGCTTTCATATGGCAATAATTCCAGTACACGTTGTATGGCATCAATCCGTTCTGGCATATGACGAATGATTTTGAGCAATAGATCGATATCTTGCATTTGATAGATCAAATGACTTAAACGAGCATCGAAGCAGTCTCGCCACGTGGTTAGTAAAGGACTTTCTGATTTTGCTAAGAAGCTACCTTTATACAATGAGAATGTGCTTGCAAGAAAACCCATATTGAGTGATTGCTCTGCTCGGATAAAATCAGTTTGGATTTCACAAATTAGCTTATAGGGGCGTGATAAAATACAATTCGGAAGTAAGGCCCTGAGTTGTGACATTTCAGCTTTTAAAGTTTTTTCACTGACGTCACGATCTCCATATAGGGCATAATGCAACTCATCCAAACTTATACCATCAGGGTGTAAAATAAGGATGCATAGAATTTCAATTTGCCGATGGGTTAGTGTTAAAAGCTGCTTATTAAACTGCGCTTTAGGTGTACCAAAAACTTTCAGATACAGTAGATTTTTTTGTTCAAACTGTATGGCTCGCTGAACCAACTCTGCACAACGCTCGACTGCTAAAACACCAAGTGAGGTATGTTTTTTATATTTGGTGGATAGATTAATAACCCCATGAAATTGACCCGATACAGAGTCTACAATTGGTGTAGCATAACAGACCCAATCCTGCACACTATTCATTTGATTTTCATGTGAATAAACACAACTGGACATATGATTGTTAAGTGCTAATCCGATTGCATTCGTACCGACAGCTTGAGTTGACCAGTGGCCTCCTTCAACGAAGTGGACTTGTTCTGCTGAGGAGAGCATAGAACGACTGCTCCATGTCCAAAGTAAAGTTCCATGGTGGTCAGTGATCCCTATCGCCATTTCTGAATCATCTGCAATTTTAAGTAAATCTGCATAGTTATGTTGAATAGAGCGGCGAAATAAAGACTGTTCCTGTTCAATAGGTAAGTTTAAAAGTGGCGCAGCATTGATTGGCTCTATATTGAATAGATGCGTGGTTTGTAATAGTGATTGTTGATTACTTGATTGATTCAATAGCTTCATATCATATTCCTTTATGATGCGAGGTTGTCGCCATTAATACGTTCTATTCATTGTATAGCTTAGTTTTGATTATTTATCATTTAGGGTCATGTGAATCCAGAAAAATGATTACATCAAAGTTCAGGTTTTTATCTTTGTCATCTGCACCTACTTTAAAATGCTATCGCTTAGTTCAAAATGAGTTTTCTGCTCAGAAATGTTAAAGAAAGTTACATGTTCAAAGATACTCAACTTTGATCAAAGACTTGGTGTTTTAGTCATTTTTTAAAATATTTTCACGCTTGAATGGTTGAGGAACAGGCTCACCTTTATATTGACGGTCGGCAAAATAACTTGAACGTACCATAGGGGCACTCCAGATATTCTTAAACCCTAGTAATTGTCCATGTGTCTGATAGTGTTCAAACTCTTTCAACGAAACAAAACGGTGAATGGGAGCATGAGACTTTGAGGGCTGTAAATACTGACCAATCGTCACGTAATCGACTAAATGATCGCTGAGGTCATTGAGTAGAACAATCACTTCCGCCTCAACTTCACCCAGCCCCACCATTAACCCACATTTTGTTGCAATATCTGGGCGTAATTTTTTAAATTTTTTGAGTAATTCAAGTGAGTGTTGATAGTTAGAACCTGGACGCATCGCGCGGTACAAGCGTGGAACAGTTTCAATATTGTGATTAAATACATCGGGTGGTGTCTCGCTGAGAATTTCGAGTGCAAGGTCTAATCTTCCACGAAAGTCTGGAACTAAAATTTCGATTAGTGTGTTTGGACTACTTAGACGAATTTCCTTAATGCAGTCCGCAAAGTGTTGCGCACCACCATCTTTAAGATCATCACGATCTACAGAGGTAATCACCACATACTTTAGATTTAAATTTTTTACAGTTTCAGCTAAATGTTTGGCTTCATCTTGATCTAAAGCTTTAGGGCGACCATGCGCTACATCACAAAATGGGCATCGTCGTGTACAAATATCACCCATAATCATAAATGTTGCCGTACCACCTCCAAAGCATTCAGGTAAATTTGGACAAGCTGCTTCTTCACATACCGTATGCAATTTCTGTTGTCGTAATAAATCTTTGATTCGTTGTATTTCTTCAGGATGACTAATTTTTGCTCGAATCCATTCAGGTTTTTGAGGGATTTTTTCAGTAATAATGATTTTTACTGGAATACGTGCCACTTTATCAGCACCTCGTAATTTTTCACCTAAAGTGATTGAGCTTTTTAAATCCATTTTAAATCGTCCGTTAAAAAATATTAATATTAACTGATATTTATTTTGAATTGGTCAGTTATATTAATAAGTTGATCTGAGAGTTGTTTTGTTAAAATGTCAATATTATAAAATAAAGGTTGGTTAAAGGTTTGTTTTTTTAAGTTTTTGAAAATTATAAAAAATAACAAATATTTTTTTGTTTTTAAGTGTTTGTTTTTAATGTTTTTTGGATTTTAATTAATAAAATATTTTTTTAGTCTAATATGAAATTTTATTTAAATGGTTTTATATGAATATGCGGTTTTTAAATGTCATTGTTTAAATTTAAATATTTGACTTTTATTTATAAGCGTAAATATTAAGGATTAAGTATATGCAATTAACGGAAGAGCAATTACTAGCCGCATACAGACGTATGCGAGATATTCGTGAGTTTGAAGATCGATTACATGATGAAAATAATACAGGTGATATTCCTGGATTTATCCATCTCTATAGTGGTGAGGAAGCTGTAGCAGTAGGAATATGTGAAAACTTAACGGACAAAGATTTTATTACATCGACACATCGTGGGCATGGACACTGTATTGCTAAAGGGTGTGATATCCACGACATGATGTTGGAAATTTTTGGTAAAGATGATGGACTTTGTCGAGGTAAAGGCGGTTCCATGCACATTGCCGATTTGGACAAAGGAATGCTTGGCGCCAACGGTATTGTAGGAGGAGGACCTCCTTTAGCAATTGGTGCTGCCTTGACTGCTAAAACCTTAAAGACAGGTGGAATAGGTCTATCTTTTACTGGTGATGGAGGCTCAAACCAAGGTTTGACCTTTGAAGCAATGAATATGGCAGTAGTCTTAAAATTGCCTGTTATTTTTGTTTTTGAAAACAACGGTTTTGGCGAGGGAACTGCACATGACTATGCCGTTGGTAGTAAGGATATTGCAGGTCGTGCTGCTGCTTTTGGTATGCCCGCTGAAAAAGTAGATGGTACAGATTTCTTTGCTGTTTATGAAGTCGCTCAAAAAGCCATTGAACGTGCACGTCGTGGAGAAGGTCCAAGTGTGATCGAAACCATCACCAATCGTTTTTATGGACATTTTGAAGGTGATCCAGGATTGATTCGCTCTAAAGAAGAGCTTGATTATGTCAAAGAACATAAAGATCCATTGAAAATTTTCCGTGAAAAAGTCAAAGGAAAAATTGAGGCCACCAAGTTAGATGCGATTGATGCGGAATCAAAAGCCAATGTGGATGCAGCTGTATCTAAAGCTCGTGCAGCGAATTATCCAGAAGTCTCTCAACTTCTTACTGACGTTTATGTCTCTTACTAAAGGAATAGTAAAGCAATGCCAAATAAAAGTTATCGAAACGCAATTAAAGAAGCGATTGAATCAGAAATGCGTCGTGATCCCACTGTAATTGTCGTCGGCGAAGACGTACGTGGCGGTCATGGTGGCAAAAACACAGATGATAATAAACTTGAAGGTTTTGGTGGCGTGTTAGGTGTCACCAAAGGTTTATGGACTGAGTTTGGTTCAGAGCGTGTAATTGATACGCCTATTACTGAGTCAGCAATTATTGGTATGGCTGCAGGTGCAGCGGCAACTGGTTTACGCCCAGTAGCTGATCTGATGTTTATGGATTTCTATGGCGTATGTCATGACATGTTGTATAACCAAGCTGCCAAATTCCGATATATGTTCGGTGGCAAAGCCAAAGCACCTTTAGTGGTAAGAGGCATGATTGGTGCAGGTTTTTCTGCGGCTGCTCAGCATTCACAATCGCCATATAACGTTTTTGCAGCTGTACCTGGTTTAAAAGTGGTTGTGCCATCAAGTGCTTATGATGTGAAAGGTTTGTTGATTCAAGCCATTCGTGATGATGATCCAGTTGTTTTCTGTGAACATAAATTACTTTATGACATCAAAGGAGAAGTGCCTGACGAGTCTTATACCATCCCATTTGGTGTAGCAAATTATACCCGTCAAGGTACTGATATCACCATTATTGCATTAAGTTTGATGGTGCATCGTGCCAATGAGGTTGCTGATAAATTGGCAAAAGAAGGTATTTCTGTTGAAGTGGTTGATCCTCGAACTATTTCGCCACTAGATGAAGACGGTATTTTAGAGTCAGTAGCTTCAACAGGACGAGTAGTTATTGTTGATGAGTCAGCTGCACGCTGTGGTTTTGGACATGATGTTGCTGCACTAATCGCGCAAAAAGGTTTCCATTATCTGAAAGCACCGATTGAGTTGGTGACACCACCGCACTCACCAGTACCATTCTCTCCTGTATTAGAAAAAGAATGGCTACCGAGTGTAGAACGTATTGAACAGGCTGTACGTAAAACGTTGGAGGCTTAGGATGAGCGAAATAAAAACATTGGAAATCCCAAAATGGGGATTATCCATGGAAGAGGGTACAATTGCCCAATGGCTGATTAAAGAAGGCGAACAATTTAGTAAAGGGCAAGAAATTTGTGAGATTGAAACCACAAAAATCGTCAATGTTCTTGAAGCGCCTTTTGCTGGAACCTTACGTAAGATCATTGCAAATGATGGTGATACTCTAGTTGTAGGGGGCATTATTGCAATTTGTGCTGATAGCGACGTATCTGATGAAGACATTGCAGCATATGCACAATCTTTAGGTGGTGGTATACCTACCGCAACCGAAAGTAAGGAAATGAAGCAAGAAATTAAAACTGCTGCTCAACCAGAGACCAAAGCAGCACCGACTTTTAGCAAATCAGATCATGAAAAAGCTTCTCCGCTTGTTTCAAAAGATGGTTATTCTGTTCCAACTTCACTGCAAGGCTACAAAGAGACCGATGGTATTTTTGCTACGCCACATGCCTTTAAATTGGCTGAAAAATACAATGTCGATTTAAATAAAATTGAAGGGACAGGCCGTGTAAACCGAATTAGCGTTCAAGATATCCAAAACGCGGTTAAATCTGCAGGGGGGACTTGGCCAGATGTTCGGAATCAATCTAGTGGTAAAGCTGCAAAATCAAAGGCTGATGACAGCCAAGTTTTAGCAACACCTGTAGCAAGGCGCTTGGCAAAAGAATGGGGAATTAATCTTCATGATTGTCGTGCATCTGGATCACGAGGTCGTGTTTCTAAAGCTGATGTTGAATCGGTATATCATCGCGATAATCCGACTGTTGTTGAAACAGCGGTTCAAGTTTCTGTATCAGATGCAGCACAAGTAACCGGTATTCCAATGAATGGAATGCGTAAAGCTATTGCATCTCGCCTACAAACTGCGAAACGCAATGCACCGCATTTCAGACTGACAGTAGAGTTGAATGTGGATGCTATTCAAGCATTACGGCAGCAAATTAATGTGACTGTACCGCAAGTAAAGTTGTCGATTAATGACATGCTTATTAAAGCTGCCGCTGCTGCCTTGATTAAAGTACCAAAGGTTAATGTTCAATTTGATGAAGAAAATCAGCAAATTTTACAATTTGGTCAAGCTGATATTTCTGTTGCGGTTGCCATAGATAATGGATTGATTACACCAATTATCAAAGCTGCGAATACTAAGTCTTTAGCACAAATCTCTAGTGATATGCGTGATTTATCAACTCGTGCCAAAACTGGAAAACTTGCAGCAGATGAATTCCAAGGTGGTAGTTTTAGCATTTCAAATCTAGGAATGCTGGGTATTAAAGAGTTTGATGCCATTATCAATCCACCACAAGGTGCGATCTTGGCATTAGGTGCGGCTGAAAAACGTGCAGTTGTTAAAAATGATAGTGTTGTTGTTCATGAAATGGTGACTGCAACTTTGTCATGTGACCATCGTGTCATTGATGGTGCATTAGGTGCGCAGTTCTTAGCAGCGTTTAAGCAGTTTGTTGAAAATCCTGCATTGATTTTAGTGTAGGAGAATGAACATGTCAGACACAAAATTTGATCTTATTGTCATTGGTGCTGGCCCAGGTGGATATGTTGCTGCGATTCGTGCAGCACAACTGGGTTTAAAAACAGCAATTGTGGAAAAACAGCATTTGGGCGGAATTTGTCTTAATTGGGGTTGTATTCCAACTAAAGCACTCCTTGGTGGTGCTGCACTTGCTCAACAATTTAAGCATGCAGCCCAGTTTGGATTTAATGTCAGAGATATTGATTTTGATATTCAGCAATTGGTAAAGCATAGCCGCCAAGTATCTGAACAGTTGGTTCAAGGTATTGGTCAATTGTTGAAAAAAAATTTAGTCACGGTTTTTAATGCCTCTGCACATTTTATTGCCAAAGAACAATTAGAGTTAACTGATGCTGAAGGTAAAAAACAGCAAATATCTGCGCCACATATTATTGTAGCGACAGGTGCTAAAGCTGCGAATCTACCTCATGTTCCAGTTGATGGTGAACATGTCTGGAGTTACAAGGAAGCACTGGTTCCGAAAGAGCTGCCAAAATCTCTTTTGGTAATTGGTTCAGGTGCGATCGGCAGTGAATTTGCGAGTTTATATCAAAATTTGGGTTGCCAAGTGACTTTAGTTGATATTGCCAAGCAAATTTTACCGAGTGAAGATGCTGATGTTGCCAAATATGTCCATAAACAATTTGAACAACAAGGAATGATTGTATTAACTGAATCTGCTATCCAAAAGATCGAGGTTGAACAAGGAAAAGTGAATTGTCATGTTGAAACCTCATCTGATGTGAAAGTGATTACAGTAGATAAAGTGCTCTCTGCAATTGGTGTGAAACCAAATTCCCAAGATCTAGGTTTAGAAGCTTTAGGAATTGAGTTTGAAAATGGCTTTATTAAAGCAGACCCTTGGTGCAAAACCAATGTGGTTGGTGTGTACGCAATTGGAGACGTTGCAGGTGCGCCATGTTTAGCGCATAAGGCAAGTCATGAAGCAATTTTATGTGTAGAGAAAATCGCTGGATTAAGAGATGTCCATGCACTCGATTGCACTCAAATTCCTGGATGTATCTTTACTCATCCACAAGTGGCAAGTATCGGTTTAACTGAGCAAAAAGCCAGAATAGCTGGGTTTAATGTAAACGTTGGAAAGTTTCCTTTCCAAGCAAATGGTAAAGCTTTAGCACTTGGTGAAAGTGGTGGTTTTGTAAAAACCATCTTTAATCAAGAAACGGGTGAACTGTTGGGTGCACATATGGTTGGACATGAGGTAACGGAACATATTCAAGGCTTTGCCATTGCTAAATATCTCGAAGCGACAGACGAAAGTTTGGCTCACGTCATTTTTCCTCATCCGACATTGTCTGAAGCATTCCATGAGTCGGTATTATCGGCAATGCAACGTGCAATCCATATCTAAGGAGTAGCAATATGCCTAGAGGCTTAATAAGCAAGGTTGCATTAGTTACAGGTGCAGGACATCCATTTTGACCGATGGTTGCATGGTATACCGTTAATATCAGCATAAGGAAAAATTCTATGAAAGCAGCACGTTTTTATGACAAAGGGGATATTCGTATTGAGAATATTCCTGAACCCCAAGTGCTTCCTGGAACAGTGGGAATCCAAGTCGCATGGTGTGGTATCTGTGGTACAGATTTACACGAGTTTATGGAAGGTCCGATCTTTATTCCTCCATGTGGCCATCCACATCCAATTTCTGGAGAATCTGCACCTGTGACCATGGGACATGAATTTTCAGGTGTGGTATATGCAGTTGGTGATGGGGTACACGATATTCAGGTTGGGCAGCATGTCGTCGTTGAACCTTATATCATTGCAGATGATGTGCCCACTGGTCCGCATGATCATTATCACTTATCAAAAAATATGAATTTTATTGGTTTAGGAGGTCGGGGTGGTGGTTTATCAGAAAAGATCGCCGTACAACGTCGCTGGGTTCATCCAATTTCTGACAAAATTCCATTGGATCAAGCTGCACTTATAGAACCTTTATCTGTGGGACATCATGCCTTTGTGCGAAGTGGCGCAAAGGCTGGTGAGATTGCTTTGGTCGGTGGGGCAGGTCCAATAGGTTTATTGCTTTCGTCAATATTAAAAGCAAAAGGTTTAACAGTTATCATCACCGAGTTAAGTGCTAAACGTAAAGAAAAGGCATTGGAAGCAGGTGTTGCCGATTATGTTCTTGATCCATCACAAGTGGATGTGGTGACTGAAGTCATGAAGATTACTCAAGACCGAGGCGTAGATGTTGCATTTGAATGTAGCAGTGTCAATAAAGTTATGGATACTTTGGTTGCGGCAATGAAACCAACAGGTGTAATTGTGATTGTGTCCATTTGGAGCCATCCAGCTACAGTCAATGTGCATAGTGTGGTGATGAAAGAGTTGGATATTCGAGGCACTATTGCTTATGTCAATGACCATCAAGAAACCATACGCTTAGTCGAGCAAGGTAAAATTAATTTAGAACCTTTTATTACCCAGCGTATTGCTTTAGATGATTTGGTGTCTCAAGGATTTGAAACCTTAATTCATAACAATGAATCTGCGGTAAAAATTATTGTCCATCCTTAATGTTAAACATATAACGGATTAAGGCTAAACAATATTTATCTATCTATTATTGGTTAGCCGATATCATTTTATCAAACGGGCACTAGATATTAGATTCTCCATTAGCACTAAGTTTTTGTGAGGGGTACTGATGAAACATATCTTTATAAATGGTGAGGCCAAGCAGATCACTTGTCTCAATATTTCACAACTGATCGAAGAATTAAATATGGAAGGTAAACGTTTTGCAATTGAACTGAATCAAATAATTATTCCTAAATCTAATTTCAAACAAACCCTAATTGCTGATCAAGATCGTATTGAAATTATTCATGCTGTTGGTGGGGGGTAAATTGGAGTTCCTATGAAAGAAAAACCCCTAATTTTAGGTTCTAGAACTTTTCAGTCACGACTATTAGTCGGTACAGGTAAATATCAGGACTTAAATGAAACTGCTTTAGCAATTCAAGCAAGTGGTGCTGAAATTGTGACAGTAGCCATTCGGCGCTTAAATATTGGTCAATATAGAGATCAACCGAATCTACTTTCTATAATTTCACCAGAAAAATATACCATTTTACCAAATACGGCAGGGTGTTTTGATGCAGATAGTGCGGTACGAACTTCTATGTTGGCACGTGAACTACTGGATGGTCACAATCTAGTAAAACTTGAAGTTTTGGGTGATAAAAAAACACTTTATCCAAATATAACTGAAACGTTAAAGGCAGCACGTATATTGGTTGATGAAGGTTTTGAAATTATGGTTTATACCTCTGATGATCCAATTGTGGCACAAGAATTGGAAAGTATGGGATGTATAGCGATTATGCCATTAGGTAGTTTGATTGGATCAGGTTTAGGTATTTTAAATCCGCATACCATTTCAATTATTAAAGAAAATGCCAAAGTTCCAGTGTTGGTGGATGCAGGTGTCGGTACTGCCAGTGATGCAGCTATTGCAATGGAGCTTGGCTGTGATGGGGTACTTATGAATACTGCGATTGCGGCTGCACAAAATCCGATTTTAATGGCTTCTGCCATGAAAAAAGCGGTAGAAGCAGGGCGCGAAGCGTTTCTAGCTAGGCGGATGCCGCGTAAGCACTTGGCAGCAGAAGCTAGTTCACCAGAAACTGGTATATTTTTTCTTTAGTTGTTAATCTTAAAAATTTATTGTGATGCAACAGAGTTCATTACAAATAATTGGCTTTGTTGCAAAGAATTTTTAGTAAGTGCTTATTTTTATTATCGTTATTTAAGGTTTTGTTGCACAAATATTTATAATTTGAAGAACTTATTGATTCAGTTTATTCAGATGGATTCATTGCGCTTAATACTACCAATAAGTGATTGTATATCCATAAGCATATAGCGTGGTTCAATCTAAAAAATCTTAAACTTAAGAAAGACAAAATGAGAAATCAATCGAGAGAAATGAGCCATTGAAAACATCAAATGCCTAGGCATTACGATTTGGAACAAGGCGCAACATTATTGCTGAACCTAAGAATAAATCACACTTTCTTCATCCTGAGTTTTTTATCATCTATTGGAAAATTTAACACATTGATATTTAACTACAGCGAAGTGATTTCATTTTATGTTGAATACTAAAAATTATGATGATGCTGACCTTTCAAGAATTATTGAAATGGCATGGGAGGATCGAACACCTTTTGAAGCACTAGAGCGTGAATATGGTCTGAATGAATCTGCTGTAATCAAACTGATGAGGCAAAATTTGCAAGCAAGTAGTTTTAAACTCTGGCGTAAACGGGTGACGGGTCGAAAAACCAAGCATTTGCAACTACGTTCACCAGAGATCAGTCGCGGCTACTGCTCACGTCAATATAAGCACCATTAATTCTGCATTTGCTATCCGTAATTGTCCTTTTTGAGATTGCTAGCATTTCTATTGATATATCTCATGTTATTGAATTTAAGGTAATGTAATGTCAAATCTATCGATTGCTTATATTTTTCAGCAACAACAACTTTTAGTTGATGAACAGTTTCAATTGCCACGAGTTGAAAAATTACACAGTGATTTAGTACTGTCAGATGATGAGCAGGTCGTTGCGCGAGATTTATTACCCAATGAAAGTATACCCGTTGGCTATCAGTTGGTGCCGATACGTCAGCTTTTACAATATTGGAATCACCAACAGTTTGAACAAGCAAGTCGAGCTGTACAACTTTTAGAATGGCGACGTAATCATCAGTTTTGTGGACGATGTGGTGACAAGACACAACAAAGTACTGATCAGTTTGCGATGATGTGTCCAAGTTGTGGTTATAACCAATATCCACGTGTTAATCCTTGTGTGATTACGATTATCACAAGAGGGGATGATGAGATACTGCTTGCAAGAACAACGCGTAATAAGACCATGTATAGTTTAATTGCAGGCTTTGTGGAGGTCGGGGAAACCTTAGAAGAAGCAGCGCGTCGAGAGACTTTGGAAGAGGTTGGTTTGAATTTCAAAAATATTCAGTATCTCGCCAGCCAGCCATGGCCATTTCCAAGTAATTTAATGGTTGCATTTAAAGCTGAATATCACTCAGGCGAAATTAAAATACAGGAAAAAGAAATTAGTGATGCACAGTTCTTCAAATTTGATCAACTGCCTGAAATTCCATTTAAAGGCAGTATTGCCTATGCAATGATTATGCACGTTATGCATGGAACGCCAGTCGCGGATGATACAAGTGAATGGTTATAAGCCTATACTTTTAAAACTTATTTATCGCAATCATTTGGAAAAATGAGTTCAAAGCAAATACCATCTGGAGTGTTATAAGCCAAATGTTCACCTTGATGGGCACCTACGATTTTAGGTTCAATAAACTCTATCGTAATTTATGGTTACACAAAAAAAACGACACCAATTTGGCACTAATTTTTATTAAATCATTGATTATTAATTAAAAAATATACTTTGACATCGTAGAGGTCTCCAGTTCGAGTCTGGATATACCTACCAAGATTTATCAAGGACTTATAAGCGAATCAGCAGCTTATAGGTCTTTTTTTATGCCTGCTTGACACGTTTTTGATTTGGCAAACTTGGATTTTTTAGCAAAAAATGGCTATATTTCCAAAGAATCTGTGTCAAGAATGTGTCAAGAATGAAGCTTCCTAAAGCAAGAAAAAGAGGTGAAGTTTACACGACGACGCTTTGATATCCCAATCAAACAAATACAAAATGTTCTGAAAAGGCTGTCTCTTAAACTTATTGATATAAGAGAGCTAAATAAAAATAAAATTGTCAAAAACATAGTAATGACCTTAATTGATATTCAAATATGATTATAGAGTTCTAATATAGAACCAACTGGAGCTGCTATAAATATTCGTGAGGTAGGCAATCATGCTTGTGTCAAGTTTAATAAAAACTCAAAGTTTTAAAGATAAGATTAATCGAAAGTTTGCAGAAATATCAGGAGGTCTGTTAGGCGTAGTTAAACCTAAAAGACAACAGTTACTCCCAAAAAACTATGATTTAGCCCCTCATCTTAATTATAAACAATACGGCAGTACCCACTACGGTGTAATGATTCCAGACTTACCAGAACCTTTTAGATATTTATCTTGGGCATCAGTAATTGGTTATGTTGGTTTTCCTATAACTGATTCTGATTACCAGCTATCCAAAAGAGGAAAGGGCGATACAGCTTCACTTGTGCATGTCACTGCTTTGTCTAAAGTTGAAGATGCATTTAAGATTTATTCAATAAATGATGATTTAATATTTAGTAAAAATCCATTTGAAGTGAATTTTAACAATCATACTTTTTTAAAAGAGGTTGAGGGTGGTTATCTTCTTAAAACAAATAGAGATGATTTACAGCTTGAATTGAAATTAAAGCCTACAAAATCTATGACTTGGTTTGCATATGGTCCATTTTACAAACACTTCAGTGTGATGATGCATTATCAAGGTCAAATTATCCAAAATGGGCAAACAATTGAAATAGACGGGCTATGTACTTTAGAGTCTTGGAAGGCTATTTCTACTTCTATGCTCAAAAATAAATTTCTTGTTAAACATATTCAGTTGCCAGTAAAGATATTTAGTTATCAAGTCATCAATTTAGATAGTGAACAACAACTATTGCTTGCATTCATTTGTTATGAAGATCAGCCAATATTAATGGCGATTTATTATCGTCATGTAGACGGTATATCAATACAGCTAAATGGCAATATAGTATTTGAAGTGATTAAAAATCAGACCGAGCATCAAGTTACACCTGATGGATACAAAATGAGAGTACCTGATACTTTTAAGTGGGTTGCGCATCATGATAGTGAAATAATACTAGAAATTTATGCTCAAGTAGATACGCCATATTGCTATGGCTTGGCAGCAGGTTTCGTTAGTTCGTATATGTGGACTGGACAATTTAAAGATAAAAAATATAAGGGTAGGGGTTATATTGAGTTTATTGATCGACGCTAACTTAAATTGAAATGACAAGATAGTCGTTAAACTGATAAGCTATTGAAGTGTATTGTAAAATTTGAACATACTTGACCGCCTTTAGGATTGATGATAATATAATATATAAGGAAGTCATATACTATTTGGAATTTAAGAGATGTCTTGTCCAAATGAACAAAGATATGACAACCTGAATACACAGCTAACAACGAACGAAACGGTTTAAATCGTTTTTAAAAATGTTCAAGGTTGTAGAAAAGCCCGTTAATCGGGCTTTTTTAATGTTTATAGATTTTATTTTAAATTTTCAATATAAATTAAATGCTTAGAGAAATTAAGAAAAGATGATACGGGGTGAGTATGGGGACTTTCGTTGTTTTTGCTTTAATCTTTGGATTTACAATTTATTTGATCAAGAAGCTAGGGAAAAGTTCAGATTTGGGTTCTTATGACTCATCTTCAAGCTATGATCACTATTCGTCCCATGGTTGTTCAAGCAGTGATAGTGGATCTGATTCTAGCGGATGCGATAGTGGTGGAGGGGATTAATCAAAAATGCTTCGCCGCCATGATGACGACGAAGCATTTTGTTTGAGTTAAGGTAAGTCAAACCAGATCATTTGGCTGTCTTGTAATGCAGTAATTGTTGCAGTCTCATCAAACAGTAAAGCATCTCCTGCTTTTACTAAATGTTCCGCAATCATCACTTCACCTGAAATCACATGCACATAGTTTACTTTTTTCTGTGTTGTAATCTCTAAATGTTGATCTTTCTCAATCACTGCTGTTTTCACTTCGGCATTTTGACGAATCGACATTGGTGCAGATTCATCGCCAGCAATCAAGTGCCATTGATTAGGATGATCTTTCGGGTTGAGCTGAATTTGCTGGTAAGTTGGTTCAGCATCTTGTACATTAGGTTGAATCCAAATCTGTAATAGATGCACCGCTTTATCATGCTTGTTCATTTCACTATGAGTTACCCCTGTACCAGCACTCATCAACTGCCATTCACCTGCATTAATTTGCCCTTCATTTCCCATACTATCTTTATGAGAAATTGTGCCATCGAGTACACAGGTTAAAATTTCCATGTTGTCATGGGGATGAGTACCGAAACCATTGTGAGCAGCAACTGTATCGTCATTGATCACGCGGAGTGCACTTACACCCATATATTTGGGGTTGTACCAGCTACCAAATGAAAAGCTATGATAGGTGTCTAACCAACCTGCTTTGACATGCCCACGATTTTCACTACGATGTAGATAAGCATTCATCTTTCATCTCCCAATTATTTTGTTTTGCTTGATCGTTATATTATCGATTCATAATGATGATAAATAGTCTTTAATTGCGACATATTGTTCTATAAATGAAATGATTAAATGTTTTGTATTTTCTTGAATAAAATAAAAAGGCTGAATAAAAATATTCAGCCTTTCTTAGTGAGATAAATTTAATTATCAATCACTTATTTTGTTTTATTTTCCAATTGAGGAATTGCAGAACCTTGACCTACAGAAAGTAAACCAGTTTCTGTGTAGATACCTAATTTTGCACGTGTATCAGTAATATCAAGGTTACGCATTGTTAACTGACCGATACGATCCATCGGTGTAAACATTGAATCACCTTTCTCCATAGTTAAACGCTCAGCTTCATAAGTGAGGTTAGGAGATTCAGTGTTCATGATCGTATAGTCATTACCACGACGTAATTCTAGAGTCACAGTACCAGTGATTGCTTTAGCAACCCAACGCTGTGAGGTTTCGCGAAGCATTAATGCTTGTGAATCGAACCAGCGACCTTGGTAAAGTAGGCGACCTAAACGTAAACCGTTGATACGATATTGTTCAATCGTATCTTCATTATGAATACCTGTTACTAAACGCTCATATGCAATGTGCAATAAAGCCATACCTGGAGCTTCGTAGATACCGCGAGACTTAGCTTCAATGATACGGTTTTCGATTTGGTCAGACATACCAAGACCATGACGACCACCGATACGGTTAGCTTCTAAGATAAGCTCAACAGGGTCTTCAATACGTTGACCGTTTAATGCAACAGGGAAGCCTTCTTCAAAAGTAATTGATACTTCTTCAGCAGCAATTTGTACATCATCTTTCCAGAACGCAACGCCCATGATTGGATCAACGATTTTGATACCTGCATTTAGGTATTCTAAATCTTTAGCTTCATGTGTAGCGCCCAACATGTTTGAGTCAGTTGAGTAAGCTTTTTCTTTTGACATTTTATAGTCAAAACCGTTGTCGATTAGGAATTGAGACATTTCCGCACGACCGCCTAGCTCATCAATAAACTGTTGGTCTAACCAAGGCTTATAGATTTTAAGAGCAGGGTTGGTCAATAAACCGTAACGATAGAAACGTTCAATATCGTTACCTTTATAAGTTGAACCATCACCCCAGATGTTTACATCATCTTCTTTCATCGCTGTTACAAGCATCGTACCTGTTACTGCGCGACCTAAAGGTGTTGTGTTGAAATAAGGAACACCACCTGTGCTGATATGGAATGCACCACATTGAATTGCAGCAATACCTTCAAGAGCAAGCTGTAAGCGGCAATCGATTAATCGAGCTTTGACTGCACCGTATTGCTCAGCTTTCTTTGGAATCGCATCATAGTCATCTTCATCAGGCTGACCCAAGTTTGCAGTATAAGCATAAGGCTCTGCGCCTTTTTGTTTCATCCACAATAGAGCTGCTGAAGTGTCTAAACCACCAGAGAAGGCAATCCCAACTTTTTTACCTACTGGTACATGCTGCAAGATCGTTGCATTATCAGTCATTGCTAGTCCTAACTATTTCGAAATAGGCACCCTAATTACTTCGGTGACCAAAGAGAATTTATTCGCTCAGTACTATATCACTTTTCAAAACGATTTTTTTTGTGTTCATAGTGGAATTCTTGATTTTTAATTTGAAAAATAGATTAACATCAGAAAAATATAAAGTTTTACGATAAGTGAAGTTATCTGAACAAGATGATAAAAAGGTAGATAAAAGTGTTAAACCATCAAAATCAAATTCTTTCTACGTTGCATAAAATGGCAGCAATTGTTGTAATTACGCTTTTTATCTATAAAGCTGTTTATCGATTCTATGTGGATATTCCTCAATATTCTATTGGGAGTTCTCTGGGGGTATGCGCCTTAATTTTTGCTCATTTTATCTGTGCCAAAAGTGTGAAAACAGGGAGTATAAGCAGCCGCTTTGGATCAATCTTTATGACTGTATTTATGCTCAATAATTTTCCAATTGGAACTGTTATTGCAGTAATGATGCTGTTTTTCTCTTTATTTAAATGGGAAAAAGATTCAACTTTTAAATTACCAATTGAACTTCAAAAAATTAAACCTTTCATTTAAAATTCGCTCAGAGCGAATCATTTAAGCCAATAAATTGTTTTTCAATTGGAGTAAAAACATGATCATTACGTGCGATGAGATATAAACCTATATCTCGATATTGTTCTGGAACTTCACGATAAAATTGAATGTTGTATTTTGAGATCAATGATTTAGCAATCATCGAGATTCCCATACCAAGTTGGGTAAAATGAATCAGTGCCTCATGATCATAGATATGCGTTAATTCACCTTTTGTTAAATTATAGTCTGTGTACAAATGATCAAGCGTTGTTGCATAACAACATTCTTCTGAAGCCAGCAAAATGTTTTCATGATTTAAACATTCTTCTAAATTTTCATGATTAATCATGTTTTTACCAATAATCACTAATTGATCATCAGCTTTTTGAATGTACTGTAAGCCTTTATGTTTTGGATGCCCGAGTGCATAAGCAATATCGAGATTGCCTCGTAAAATTTCTTCTTCGATATAGCCCGTTGAGCCTGTTTTCATTGTTAAGGATAGGTCGGGATAGGCTTCATAAAGTTGGCTAAAAGATGGATAGAAACGCATACCACCCAAGCTCGTATTAGTACCAAAACGTAAGACACTTTCTTGTTGATAAATTTTATTTTCAGTTTCTTCCCATGTGAACATCATTTTTTTATATTGAGCATATAAATTCATGCCTGATTCAGTGAGTTCTACACCTTTGGGTTTACGAATAAAGAGCTGACGTTTGTAGTGATTTTCAATTTTTTTGATTTTAGCTGTCATATTTGACTGTAAATAGTTGAGCTTATTTGCCGCTGCAGTGATACTTTTTAGTTCAGCAACAGTGATAAATGATCTGATATCGTTAATATCAATATTCACATTCAATCCTCGATATTTATGTCTATGACTAAGCTAGCAATGCCTTTAAGGTATTTCTAGTTAGTTGGTATCAAAAAAAATGATGCATATATTAAAACATAGCATTATTCATGATGTCATTTGTTTTATACAATGATTTCACTTCCCATCTGTTGAGTACAGCACGTGAATATTCGAGTGATGAGTGCAATCGCGTTATTATGTTTGGTTTGGGGATCTTTATGGGGACTTGTAAAACATAGTCTGCAAGTATTTCCACCATTTTTATTTATTTCTACACGGCTGATTTTGGCTGCAATCACCTTGATGGTTGTGCAGCGAGTCATTAAAAAATCAATCATGCCGAAACGAGAAGAATGGAAGCAGCTCATCATTTTAAGTGGCTTAATTTGCTTTGGTTTCTATGCAACTCAGACTTTTGCAATGCAATTTGTTGATTCAGGATTGTCGGCAGTTTTAGTATTTACGATGCCAATTTTTATTGGTGTTCTAGCGCATTATTTTTTAAATGAGAGATTAAATAAACAGAAAATACTTGGGCTTATTTTGGGTACGTTGGGATTAATCGCAATTCTTTGGCCTCAGCTACATGATTTACATATGAATGTTTCATTACTTGGACAAGTACTGCTTATAGGTTCTGGTTTCTTCTGGGCGATGTCGACAGTTTATATCAAAAAGAATTTTGCCAGTTATGACAAAATCAAATTGACCATTTGGCAGTTATTGTTGGGTGGGAGCATCATTTTGATTGGTGCACTTATGTTTGAGCCTATTGACGCACAAGTTTGGTTAAATCCACTCAATGAATCTGTGCTCTTTTATATTTCGGTGATTGGGACAGGATTTGCTTTTGTACTTTGGAATTGGATCGTCAGTAAGGTTGATACCTTTATCGCTTCAATATCAATCATGTGTATTCCAATTTTGAGCCTATTTTTTGGTTATTTGATTTGGCATGAACCTTTGACACTCAATATTTTAATTGGTGCAGCATTTATCTGTTCAGGAATTGTGACGAGTTCTTTGAAAATAAAATCACAACGCCGTCACTTAGCGTATTCAAGTGGTGCACATCGTTAAGAGATTTAATTTTATCAATTAAAAACTTTATAGACTTTTTTACTAGCACTCTTTAAAAGATAAAGAGATTGTAAATAATTACATAAAAGAAGTCAGAACGTCAGCCATGTTTTACATGGCTGATTTTTTATTTTTAAACATAACGTTTGCTGATTTGCAACTTAGACTGGAATTCGTCGAATTTACATGCAAAATTGACATTTTCAACACCGAAAAGTTTTTTATCAGTCATCCCAAATGAGCAAAAAAGTATTAAAGTACTATGCAACAAGTTGCAAAGCCAAAAATATAGAAGGAATACCATGACTAGCTATGCAAATATCCTAAAACCATTACATTTGGGTTTTACTACTATTAAAAACCGTGTCGTAATGGGCTCTATGCACTCTGGTTTAGAAGATCGTTTTTATAATTACCCAAAACTTGCAGCATATTTTGGTGAGCGAGCTAAGGGTGGTGTTGGTCTAATTATTACCGGTGGTATTTCTCCGAACCGTCAAGGTTGGTTACTACCTGCTGGCGGAACGATGAATAGCTTAGCGGATATTCCGCATCATCGGCTTGTGACGCATGCTGTACATAAGCATGGCGCAAAAATTTTGATGCAAATTTTGCATTCTGGTCGTTATGGTTATCATCCTTTCTCTGTTTCGTCATCTCCGATTCAAGCACCAATTAACCCATTCAAACCGAGACAAATGTCAGACTCTCAGATTTTGGCAACGATTGAGGACTATGCACGTTGTTCTAGCTTGGCGAAAAAAGCGGGTTATGATGGTATCGAAATTATGGGGTCTGAGGGTTATTTAATTAATCAATTCCTCAGTAACCATGTTAATAAGCGTACTGATCGCTGGGGCGGTGATATTGAAAATCGTATGCGTTTTCCTGTTGAAATTGTAAAAGCAATTCGTGCCAAAGTTGGCGAGAAATTCATAATTTGCTTCCGTTTATCTATGCTCGATCTGGTGCATGATGGTAATACTATGCAAGAGGTAATTGCTGTTGCTAAAGCACTAGAAAAAGCAGGAATCACATTATTGAATACGGGAATTGGCTGGCATGAAGCGCGTGTTCCAACCATCGTAACGTCTGTTCCTCGTGCAGCATTTGTTGATTATACCGCTGTGGTTAAACAGCATGTTTCTGTACCAGTGATTGCATCGAATCGTATTAATATGCCAGATGTCGCTGAGCAAATTGTTGCTTCAGGTCAGGCTGATATGGTGCAAATGGCACGTCCATTCCTTGCTGATCCGTATTGGGTAAATAAAACTGCGACCAATCGTGTTGATGAAATTAATACTTGCATCGCATGTAACCAAGCATGTTTGGATCATGCATTTAAAAATCAACGTGTAAGCTGTTTAGTCAATCCACAAGCATGTTTTGAGACGGAATTGGTTTATATCAAAACCAAGAAACCAAAGCGTGTTGCTGTGGTTGGTGGTGGTGTTGCTGGGATGTCTGCTGCAACGGTTGCGGCAAGTCGTGGTCATGCAGTGACATTATTCGAAGCAAATAATGATGTTGGTGGACAATTCAATTTAGCCAAAGTCGTTCCTGGTAAAGAAGAATTCCATGAAACGATTCGTTATTTCAAAGTTCAGCTTAAGCAAACAGGTGTAGATGTTCGCTTAAATACGAAAGTAAGCCGTGAGCAACTTGAACGAGAAGGCTTTGATGAAGTTATTGTCGCAACTGGTGTTGTGCCTCGTGCTTTAAAAATTCAAGGAAGTACAGCTCCACAAGTATTGTCATATGCTGAAGTATTACGTGGTGCGCCAGTAGGTCATAATGTCGCTGTGATTGGTGCGGGAGGTATTGGATTTGATGTCTCAGAGTTCTTATTAAAACCACCACATCAGCCTCAACCACAACCTTTAGATGAGTGGCAGCGTGAATGGGGTGTTGACCCAAGTCCGAATTATATTTCTGAAGGTGGTATGCAACGTCCAGAAGTGGAAAGACCAGTTCGCCAAATCTACCTATTGCAACGCAAAACAACACCGCTTGGTATTGGACTCGGTAAAACATCAGGTTGGGTACATCGTGCACAATTGAAAAAGCATGCAGTGCGCATGTTACGTGGCGTGCAATATAAGGCTGTGACTGATGAAGGCTTATGGATCGAGCATAATGGGCACGACCAATTATTGCGTGTTGATACGATTGTTGTTTGTGCTGGTCAGGAATCTGTTAAAGATTTAATGCCTAAAGATGGTGAAAACACAATTGCGAATTATCATATTATTGGTGGTGCAAAGCTCGCTGCTGAGTTAGATGCGAAACGTGCAATTCGTGATGGCGC
Organism: Acinetobacter sp. YQ_14; assembly: GCF_043102985.1. Taxonomy (NCBI): domain Bacteria; kingdom Pseudomonadati; phylum Pseudomonadota; class Gammaproteobacteria; order Moraxellales; family Moraxellaceae; genus Acinetobacter; species Acinetobacter sp. YQ_14. The sequence continues at coordinate 23,625 of NZ_JBICJJ010000003.1, forward strand.
TGAATTAGCAGCTAAACTTTAAGAATTGATGAAACAATATGCATTTGAATACATTGCAGTTAAATTTTTCTTGAATAAAGGAAACAAGCTTTGTATTCTTACGCACATGGAAGCGTGGCAGAGCGGTTTAATGCACCGGTCTTGAAAACCGACGAGGGTGTGAGTCCTCCGTGAGTTCGAATCTCACCGCTTCCGCCAAATATCTAAATAAGCCCTTGTTTTTACAAGGGCTTATTTTTTATCTGTAGTTTTACCCCTCAATCTACCCCACATAAAAAGTTGGATGAGATGAAATTATTTAGCTATATTTCGGAGGAAGCTGGAAAGGGAAAGTTTAGAGGTAAAAATAGCTATCGCTATAACTTTGGGAAGTTCTTCAGGTAGTGAGCAAGTAAGGCAGATTTATAACGATGTGCAATAAACCAAATAACTTATGCAAATAAGCCCTTGTTTTTGCAAGGGCTTATTATATTAAAAAGCTGCTATACTCGTTTGAGCACGACCTAGAATTAACGCATGGACATCATGTGTTCCCTCATAAGTATTAACAACTTCAAGATTGACTAAATGACGGGCGATACCAAACTCATCGCTGATACCATTTCCACCTAGCATATCTCGTGCTAAACGAGCGATATCTAATGCTTTCCCACAGTTGTTTCTTTTAATCAATGATGTAGCTTCAAGCGATGCGATACCTTCATCTTTCATTCGACCAAATCGAAGCGCAATTTGTAAACCGAGCGCAATTTCAGTTTGCATATCTGCTAGTTTCTTTTGAATAAGTTGATTGGCAGCAAGTGGTTTACCAAACTGTTTTCGATCAAGCGTGTACTGGCGAGCAGTATGCCAACAAAATTCAGCTGCACCCATTGCACCCCATGCTATTCCATATCGTGCGCTGTTTAAGCAGGTGAAAGGACCTTTTAAGCCACGAACCTCAGGGAAAGCATTTTCTTCAGGAACAAAAACCTGATCCATGACAATTTCACCCGTAATAGATGCCCTTAAGCCAACTTTACCGTGAATTGCTGGAGCAGATAGCCCTTGCCAACCTTTTTCTAAAATAAAGCCACGAATAGGGCCGACATTACCCTCAGTACTAACTTCTTTCGCCCAAACTACAAAAACATCTGCAATAGGGCTGTTGGTAATCCACATTTTCGATCCACTTAAACGATAGCCACCGTCTACTTTTTTGGCTCGAGTTACCATGCTGCCAGGGTCTGAACCATGATCAGGTTCTGTTAAGCCAAAACAACCAATCCACTCACCAGTTGCAAGCTTAGGTAAATATTTCTGCTTTTGTTGTTCTGTACCAAACTCATTAATTGGAACCATCACCAATGAGCTTTGCACACTTGCCATAGAACGATAGCCAGAATCTACGCGTTCGATTTCACGGGCAATTAATCCATAACTCACATAATTTAAGCCAGCTCCACCATACTGTTCAGGAATCGTTGGGCCGAGTAAACCTAATTCTCCCATTTCTCTAAAAATGTTGAGATCTGTTTTTTCATGGCGAAATTGATCAAGTACCCGTGGCATTAACTTGTCTTGGCAGAAAGCATGGGCAGTATCGCGGATCATACGTTCTTCTTCGTTGAGTTGTTGCTCAATTAAAAAAGGGTCATTCCAGTTAAACTCTACACGGCTCATTATTTATTCCTTGATGATTGTTCTTGCAAGTTCCTATCAATTTGTTTTTTAAGCTTAGCTCCCTTGGGAACTAAGCTTACCTAAAAAGTTAAAATCGAGAGTAGAAATACCTCAAAGTTGTTTGGGATTTGGAGTGATTGCATCTCCACCAAACTATCAATCTATGAGTTCGGGTATGAGAGGCGGCTAAAGCTTCGCAAGAACTATCCGAATATTACATATTCGGATACTAATTACATGTTAGGGTAATTAGGACCACCACCGCCTTCAGGCGTTACCCAAGTGATATTTTGTGACGGATCTTTAATGTCACATGTCTTACAGTGAACACAGTTCGCAGCATTGATTTGGAAACGCTTAGAACCGTCATCATTTTCCATGATTTCATAAACACCAGCAGGGCAGTAGCGTTGAGCAGGCTCATCCCATTTTGGTAAGTTCACATCTACTGGAATAGATGGATCAGTCAACTTTAAGTGTGCTGGCTGATTTTCTTCATGTACGGTATTCGATACGAATACAGAAGATAAACGGTCAAAGGTCAACTTGCCATCTGGTTTTGGATAGTTTGGTTTAAACGTTGATGTATCCACAGTTTTCAGTGCAGCAAAGTCTTGTTTAAGATCATGCAAAGTAAATGGCACTTTAAGGATGTTTTGATCGATAAAGTTAAACGCACCACCAATCCACTGACCAAACTTGTGCATTGCAGGCCCAAAGTTGCGTGAGTTATATAACTCTTCTTTTAACCAAGAGTTGTTATATTTGTCGGTATAAGCAGTTAATTCTTTGTCGAAGTGATCGTCGCCTTCAAGAACACGAGCAATCGCAAGATCACCACCTTTGGCAACACCAGCCGCAATCGCTTCGAATACTGCCTCACCACACAACATACCTGACTTCATTGCAGTGTGTGAGCCTTTGATTTTTGAGAAGTTCAAGAAACCAGCATCATCACCAATCAAGCAACCGCCTGGGAAAGTGAGTTTAGGCAAAGCATTAAAGCCACCTTTCACAACAGCACGTGCGCCGTAAGAAATACGTTTACCACCTTCAAGGAATTGCTTGATGGTTGGGTGCGTTTTCCAGCGTTGCATTTCCATGAATGGATACATGTGCGGATTTTCATATGATAAATCCACGATCATACCCAAAGTCACCTGATTGTTTTCAGCGTGGTATAACCACCAGCCACCAGATGAACCTGTTTCAGATAATGGCCAGCCGGCACCATGCATCACTAAGCCTGGTTTATGTTTAGCAGGATCGATTTCCCAAAGTTCTTTAATCCCGATACCGTAGTGCTGTGGATCAGCATCTTTATCAAGATTGTATTTTGCAATCAGGCGTTTACCGAGGTGACCACGGCAACCTTCAGCGAACAATGTATATTTAGCGTGAAGTTCATAACCCGGCGTGAAGTTGTGTGTTGGCTCACCATTTTTACCAATCCCCATATCACCTGTTTGAATGCCTTTAACGGTACCATCTTCATGATAAAGCACTTCAGCAGCAGCAAAGCCCGGGAAGATAGAAACTTCTAATTCTTCAGCCTTTTGACCTAACCAACGCACGACATTACCAAGAGAAATGACATAGTTCCCTTCGTTGTGCATTGATTTAGGAACCATCCAATACGGCATCTTTTGTGCTTTGGTATCAGACAATAAGAAATAAGTTTCGTCGCCCGTAACAGGAACATTCAGCGGAGCGCCTTCTTCTTTCCAGTTCGGGAACAATTCATTCATGGCACGCGGTTCAAGTACAGCACCAGAGAGGATATGCGCACCAACTTCAGAGCCTTTTTCAACCACACAAACAGAAAGATCTGGTAGGTTGTTTTCAATCGCTAATTGACGAATTTTAATCGCAGCAGATAAAC
>NZ_JBICJJ010000004.1:0-202055 GCF_043102985.1 Acinetobacter sp. YQ_14
AGCATCTGACTTGGCAGCGACAGACAATGCCGCAGTTAAATACGATGATGCAACAGCGAAAGACAAAGTGACTTTAGCTGGTGCAACTGGTACGACATTGACAAATGTTAAAGCAGGCGATGTTTCAGCAACTTCTGCTGATGCGGTAAATGGAAGTCAATTATTTGCAACGAATCAGAATGTAGATAAGAACACTTCTGATATCGCGACAAATGCGACAAACATTACTAAGAATGCATCAGACATTAATACCTTGAATACGACTGTAACGAACCAAGGTAATGAAATCACAACACTTAAAGGTGGTTTCAACTTACAAACAAATGGTACGAATGCAGGCGCAATTAAAGCAGGTGATACTGTTGACATCGGTGTAGCTGATTCAACAGATAGCAACTTAACAGCAACCAAGACAGGTAATAATATTGCATTTGCTTTAAGTAAAGACTTGACTTTAGATAGCGTAACGACTGGCAACACTGTGATGAATAATGCAGGCATTACGACAGATAAAGTGACTGTTGGAAATGTAATCATTGATAAATCAACAAACAAGATCAGTGGTATTGAAGCAGGTACAGACGTTAAAGATGCTGTAAATAAAGGTCAGTTAGATGCTTTAGCGGCACAACAAACAACGACTGACAATGCCGCAGTTAAATACGATGATGCAACAGCGAAAGATAAAGTGACTTTAGCTGGTTCAACTGGTACGACATTGACAAATGTTAAAGCAGGTGATGTTTCATCAACTTCTACTGATGCGGTAAATGGAAGTCAATTATTTGCAACAAATCAGAATGTAGATAAGAACACTTCTGATATCGCGACAAATGCGACAAACATTACTAAGAATGCATCAGACATCAGTACCTTGAATACGACTGTAGAGAACCAAGGTAATGAAATCACAACATTGAAAGGTGGTTTCAACTTACAAACCAATGGTACGAATGCAGACGCAATCAAAGCGGGTGATACTGTTGATATCGGTGTAGCTGATCCAACAGATAGCAATTTAACAGCAACTAAGACAGGTAATAATGTTGCATTTGCTTTAAGTAAAGACCTGACTTTGGATAGCGTAACAACTGGTCAATTAGCGGTTGGAAATGTTGCAATCGATAGTACGACAAATACTGTCAAAGGCTTAAGTAATAAAGACTTAACGGCTGCTGACTTCGCAACTCAAGGTCGTGCAGCGACTGAAGAGCAATTACAACAAGTGATCAGCAACAACATTACAGAGGTTGTTGATGGTAATGGTAATAAAGTCAACATTATTGATCAGGTTGTAAATACTCAACCAGACAATAAAAATCAGGACTCATTGTTCCTTACTTATGATAAGCAAGGTCAAGAAACGACCGATCGTTTGACGATTGCTCAGACTGTTCAGAAGATGAATACAGAAGGTGTGAAATTCTTCCATACCAATGCAGACACTTCTAAAGGTGATTTAGGTACGACAAATGACTCAAGTGCAGGTGGATTGAACTCAACTGCAATTGGTGTCAACGCGATCGTTGAAGCGGGTGCAGATAGTTCTGTTGCACTAGGTCACAACACGAAAGTTGCTGGCGCTCAGTCAATTGCGATTGGTAACGGTGCAGAAGCATTAGGTACTCAATCTATCAGCATCGGTACTGGTAACAAAGTGAATGGCGATCATTCAGGAGCAATTGGTGACCCAACGATTGTTGATGGCAGCAACAGTTACTCTGTGGGTAACAACAACCAAGTATTGACAGACGATACCTTTGTACTTGGAAACAATGTAACTCAAACAGTTGCTGGTTCAGTTGTTTTAGGTACGGGTTCGGCAGCGACTACAGGTGCTGGTGTTGCAGGTTATGCATTATCAGCAGCAACTACAGCTGACAAAACTGCAATTAGCAACACTACATCTACAACTGGTGCAGTCGCAGTTGGTGATGCTGCAAATGGTATCTACCGTCAAATTACTGGCGTTGCGGCTGGTACAGCCGATGCAGATGCAGTTAACGTTGCTCAATTGAAAGCTGTCGGTAATCAAGTGGTTGAAACACAAACTGCACTTGTAGACAGCCTTGGTGGTAATGGGAAGGTAAATGCTGATGGTACGATCACAGGCCCAACTTATAATGTGGCTCAAGGTACTCAAACTAACGTTGGTGATGCATTAACAGCACTTGATCAAGCAATTGGCAATGCTGCAACCACGTCTAAAACAACAGTGTCAAATGGTGAAAACATTGTTGTGAATAAGACGAAAAATGCGGATGGTTCAGATAACTATGAAGTTTCAACTGCTAAGGACTTAACAGTCGATTCTATTACAGCAGGTGATACTGTTCTGAACAATTCAGGCATTAACATTGGTAATAATGCTGTTGTATTAAACAACACTGGTTTAGTGATTGCAGGCGGTCCGAGTGTAACAACACAAGGAATCAATGCAGGTAATAAACAAATTACCAATGTTGCAGCAGGTACAAGCGCTACAGATGCTGTGAATAAAGGTCAATTAGACACAGCAATTAGCAATGTAAATAACAATGTTAATGAGCTTGCGAATAATGCGGTTAAATACGATGACGTAAATAAAGACAAAATCACATTAGGTGGTGCTAATGGCACAACCATCAGTAATGTAAAAGATGGTGAAGTTGCTCAAGGCTCTAAAGATGCTGTGAATGGCGGTCAGTTGTGGAATGTTCAACAACAAGTGAACCAAAACACAAGTGAGATTTCTAACATCCAAACCAATATCGACAATATCAACAGTGGTAAGTCTGGTCTTGTTCAACAACAAACACCAAATGGTGAAATCACAGTTGGTAAAGATACTGGTGGTACTACAGTAAATGTTGCAGGTAACGATGGTGATCGTGTTGTAACTGGCGTTAAAGATGGTGCTATAAAAGCTGATTCTAAAGATGCTGTAAATGGTTCACAGTTGAATACAACGAACCAAAAAATTGCTGAGTATCTTGGTGGTGGAGCTGGGTATGACAACATTACGCAAAGCTTTACTAATCCTACATATAACGTAGGTGGTAAAGATTACAACAATGTTGGCGGTGCAGTAGATGCTTTAAACAAAGCAGATCAAGCATTGAATACCAAAATTGACAATGTAAGTAACCGTCTAGAGCAAGCTTTCTACTCAACAAACCAACGTATTGATGATGTAGAAAAACGTGCGAATGCGGGTATTGCGGCGGCAATGGCTTTAGAAGCAGCACCGTTTGTAGCTGGTAAATATACTTATGCAGCAGGCGCTTCTTATCATGGTGGTGAAAATGCAGTGGGTGTGACCTTACGTAAAACTGCAGACAATGGACGTTGGTCAATCACAGGTGGTGTTGCAGCAGCATCACAAGGTGACCCAAGTGTACGTATCGGTATCAGCGGCGTAATCGACTAATTCATTGTCGAGGAGAGTCATTTGACTCTCCTAGCTTCCAACAGATTAAGAGAGTAAAAAATGAAAAATATGATAAAAGCATTAGTATTTGGGATGGTTTCTACGATAGCAATCACTGCAATTGCAGATGATGAAGTGGTTGTTCAGCAAGAGGAAATTAAATTTCCTACGGTTGAAAAAAGTTACCTTAAACAAGTACAGCGTTATGAATATGACAATGTTGCACGCTTAGATACAGGTTTAACTAAAGACCAAATTCGATATATTTTGGGCAATCCTCAATTTAGCGAAGGGGTATTTTTTGTAAAAACGTGGAACTATGTGTTAGATATTCGCCAACCAAATAGCCAAGATTATTTACGTTGCCAGTTGCGCGTAGACTTTGACAAGAAAAACCTATCCAAGCTCTTATCTTGGAGAGGAGAAGCTTGTGAGGGCTTAATGGCGTGGGGTTCAAACAATCAAGTACCAAGTGATGCGAATTTAGCTGGAGCAAGATCAGGAAGCGTGTTCTTTGCATTTGATCGTTCAAATGTAAATGCAATCGAACAAGGTTCAAGTTCTGTGGCAGCAATTGCTGAGCGAATTAAGCAAAGTAATTCAACAGGTCCGATTACAGTTGCAGGTTTTGCTGATCCATTGGGTAAATTTTCATACAACCATCAACTTTCAGCACAGCGAGCGAATACAGTAGCAAAGCTTTTGGTAAATGAAGGCATTGATGTCAATCGCATTCAGATCCAAGCCAATAGCCAAACTGATTTATACCAACAATGTGCGGGTAACAAAGCTAATAACCGTCTTGTTGGTTGTTTAGCTCCAAATCGTCGTGTGAATGTCAGTTGGTAATTTACTTGTCTTGAAAAAGGCTACCGTGAGGTAGCCTTTTTTATATCTAAATCTCATGCGGTTTTCTTTTGAGAACAACATTTTAAATTTAATTGCATTTTGTCGGCTAATTTCAAAAATATGTGAACTGTTGGACAATAATGATGTTTTTGATTAAAAATTAAACTAAAATCCGCTATTTATGAAATAGCATGTTTCGATGTCAATTTCATGTATTTCAATAATTAAAGAAAGTATCTCATCAGTAGAGTGAATGAATCATTTCTCTCGACTCCAAAAGCTGATTAACGATGCTTCATTTTTATAGAGGCTTTCAAGGGGAAAGATATGTTGGACTCAAAAAACTTAGTTGTATTGGATCAAATGCTTGTCTTAACTAAAGAGGGGAAAAACGATTTGGTTTATGAAAATAATACTTTGCTCAAAGTAAAGATTTTTTCAAATCATCATATTGTTGTAGAGGATGATCAGCAGACGAGCTTTCTTTTAAAACGCCAAGATGAAAATATAGTTTGGTCTTTTATTTAAATATGTATTGTTATATCAAGAGCACCTCAATTCAAAAAACTTAGGTGCTCGTACTTGCTTGCTGCTTTAAATCCATCAGAATCGGGCAACATTCATTTTCAGTGGTTTTGCACTCATCTAACCATGTTGAAAGACGTAGTTTGAGTCCTTGTAACTCTTGAATACGTTCATCAATTTTATTTAATCGCTGTTCGATGACATGACGTACTTCCACTCGATCTTCTAAATTTAAGGTTAATAGCTCCTTAATTTCATTCAGTTGCAATCCAGCATCTTTGGCTTTTTGAATAAAGCTTAATGTTTCCAAATCTTGTTGATGATAATAACGATAACTTTGGGTGCTTTCAGGAATCCGCATTAAGCCAATCCGCTGATAATAACGAATGGTCTCAACATTGATATTGCAGGATTTTGCCAATTTCCCAATAGTAAGATTCATTTTTTGTGCCTCATCGATTGCCAAAATAATACTTGACTCTGTACCTAGGTACAGACTTTATGCTAAACCTATCCAAAAAGAAAAGATAGGTGTTGTCGTGGAACATCAAAAAACGTCATCATGCTGCTCTGGCAATAAGGCAGCGATTGTGTATGAATTTATTGATCTAGTATGTGGTATGCAAGTTGCTGAAACATCAGCGTATTATTTTGACTACCAAGATATTCGATATCTATTTTGCTCAGCAGGTTGTCAACAGAAATTTAGTGCACAGCCTGATGCTTATTTAAAAGCAAATCAAACAGACAAAACGTCATCTTCTTGCTGTGCTAAGGAGAAGCCACAAAAACAATCAAGTTGTTGCGGAACGTCAAAAGAACAGCCTGTTGTTGCATCTGTGGAAAAATCTTCTTGTTGTGAACCGAAGCCAAATGAGGAAAAGAAAAGTTCATGTTGCGGAGGTGAAAAAAAGCCACAAATAGCGCAACCTGAAGTAAAAAAATCTAGCTGTTGTGGTGGCGGGCATATACATCAAGTTGCTGATGGAGATACAGAGATTGATCCTGTTTGTGGGATGTCAGTTAAAACCACGACTGATCTAAAAACAACGTATCAGGATAAAACTTATTATTTCTGTAATCCATCTTGTTTGGATAAATTCAACAATGATCCTGAGTTCTATCTTATTCCACCTGATCAGCGTCCTGTACCTGAAGGTGCAATGGATATGGATTATACCTGTCCAATGGACCCTGAAATTGTGCAGAAGGGACCTGGTACGTGCCCAATTTGTGGTATGGCGCTTGAGCCAATGCAACCTACTTTAGATGATGGGCCGAATCCTGAATTAGTTGATTTTAGTAAGCGTTTTTGGACGACATTGCCACTGAGTTTGTTGGTGATGATCTTGGCAATGGGTTCGCATATTCATGCTTTTATTTCTCCGCATATTCAACCGTGGATCGAATTGATTTTAAGTTTGCCTGTAGTGTTATGGGCAGGTTATCCAATTTTACAGCGCTGCTGGGTGTCTTATAAAACTGGACATCTCAATATGTGGAGTTTGATTGGTGTCGGTGTACTCGCTGCATTTATTTATAGTGTGGTTGCAACGATTTTCCCATCACTCATTCCAGTTGAAGCTAAAACTGGACATGGTGTCGCTGTTTATTATGAAGCAGCCTGTATGATCGTTTCATTGAGTTTACTCGGGCAAATTCTAGAGCTTAAAGCGCGTTCACAAACTGCAAACTCGTTAAAAGCATTGTTACGCTTACAACCAGCCAAAGCCAAACTTGTTCAAAATGATCAAGTCAAAGAAGTCGATATTGCCATGATTAAACAAGGCGATATTTTACAGATTTCTTCTGGGGAGCAGATTCCATTGGATGGTCTTGTGGTTGATGGCAAAACCTATGTTGATGAATCGATGATGACAGGTGAACCTGTTCCAGTAAAAAAGGAAAAGGACGATCAAGTGATTGGCGGTACGATTAATCAACAAGGTTCGATTCGTATTAAAACTACGGCAGTTGGTACCAATACAACACTCGCCAAAATGATTCAGACGGTAGCTGATGCGCAACGCTCCAAAGCGCCTTTACAGCGTATTGCCGATGTTGTGGCGAAGTATTTTGTGATTGCTGTATTAAGTATTAGTGTGTTGACTTTTATCGCTTGGATGGTTTTTGGTAAAGCCCAATTTGATTTGGCATTGATGTGTGCTGTTGCTGTACTGATTATTGCCTGTCCGTGTGCTTTGGGCTTGGCAACACCAATGTCTGTGATGGCGACAACGGGGCGTGCCGCACAGAAAGGGGTACTATTTAAAGATGCAGAAGCAATTGAATCTTTGAGCAAGGTGAATACCTTAATCATTGATAAAACAGGAACATTGACTGAGGGTAAGCCGAGCTTAAAAGAGATTCAACCGTTATCAAATGTGTATAGCCAAAGTCAGATCGAGTTGTGGATTGCATCAATCGAGCAATATTCGACTCATCCTATTGCCCAGACGCTCACTAAACTTGTTGATTCAGATCAATTGTTGAATGTTTCTGATTTTGAAGATGTTACTGGCTTTGGTGTAAAAGGCACGATAGAAGGTAAGGCGCTTTATATAGGTAGCCAAAAATTAGTTGAACAGCTCGGTTTAACGTTTAGTAGCGAAACGTTGATGCAAGAGCTAGACCAAAAACGATCTCAAGGAGATGTCATTAGTTTCCTAATGTCTGAGCAAGAATTAATTGCTTATGTTTCGATTCATGATGCGATTAAGGAAAATGCCAAAGCCGTTATTGATCAACTTCATGCCGATGGGATCGACGTGATCATGGCGACAGGTGACCATGAAAAAAATGCACAGATGGTTGCAGCTGCACTAGGTATTCAACAGGTATTCGGCAATTGTGATCCGAAGCAGAAGCTTGAAATTGTGAAGCAAGCACAGTCACAAGGTAAAGTGGTTGCAATGGCAGGAGATGGTATCAATGATGCACCCGCACTTGCTCAAGCCAATGTCGGCATTGCAATGGGCACAGGAACAGATATTGCCAAACAAACTGCACAAGTGACGTTGGTGAAAGGGGACATACAAGGCGTAGCGCACGCTTTACATATGGCAAAACTTGGTGTGAAAAACATGAAGCAGAACCTTGCGTTCTCATTTGTTTATAATGGATTAGGTGTGCCAGTTGCGGCAGGTTTGTTCTATCCACTCACTGGTTTATTACTTACGCCAATGTTCGCAGCTGTTGCAATGTCATTAAGTTCGCTATCTGTGGTAGTTAATGCGTTGCGATTGAATAAATCATAATCCTTTTTGTTTTAGCTCTATTCTCATAAATTGAGAGTAGAGCCACGTTTATTTTTGACTCAATTGACATCATCAAAATGAAACCAGTCAATTCTATTTTTATGCTTTATCCTTAACGTGAATAAAAACTATTGGGAAATAGCTAAGGATGGAATGGCAAATGAAAAATAATAAATTTACAAGGTTGATTAAACCTTTAGTGACTTCTTGTGTGATTGCATCAAGTTTAATGGTAATGAATGTTGGTCATGCAGCACCCGCAGAAAAATTAGATTTAACCCTTTCTACCTATTCGCAGAATAAAATCAAAAAACTGCTTAATGATCCGAAGGTTTGGGATCAAATTCCCAAGCAAGTGACATTATGTGTGTATTCCCCAAGTGGCGAACATGGTGAGGCATTTGAGCAGGCGACTAGCTATTTAACAGAGATTCCTCGTATTGTGCGAATTGCAAAGCAGTATGGCGTGAATATGAATGTGACACGTCCATCTAATCTTCAAATGAATTTAAGTTTTGATTATCCAAAGCTCAAAAAAACAGCGTCTACTTTGGTGACTTTAAAAGTTTATACCAATGAAAGTGTGTTAACTGAAGACTTCCGTAGCAAACGTTGTGATGGCGCAGGTATCAGTAATTTAAGAGCGAAACAGTTTAATAAGTTTGTTGGTAGTATCGATGCAATTGGTGCGGTGCAGACATATAAACAATTAACTGCTGTGATTCAAACTTTAGCCAACCCAAAGTTTGATGACAAAATGGTTAATAAAGATTTTGAGGTTGTTGGCGTAGTGCCATTAGGTGGTGCGTATATTATGGTGGGAGATCGTAATATCAATACACTGGCAAAGGCAGCAGGCAAGAAGATTGCGGTTTTACAATTCGATGAAACTCAAAAGAAACTGGTTCAAAATGTTGGGGCGCAGCCAGTTGCAGTCGACTTATTAACTGTCGGGCCAAAATTCAATAATAAAGAAGTTGATATCATGGCTGCACCAGCAATTCTATTTGAACCAATGGAATTGCATCGGGGTATGACGGACAAATCAGGTAAAGTTGTTGGTGGAATTATTAAGTTTCCAGTCATTCAGGTCACTGGAACCTTAATTATGCATCGTAATAAGTTTCCTGCTGGGATGGGATCAATCGCCCGTGAAATCATTTCAAAACAATTAACACCAGCATTTAACTTTGTAGATAAGCTTGAAGGTCGCATCCCTGATAAATATTGGATGACCTTAAATGAAAGCGATAAGCCGGGTTATGTGCGCTTAATGCGCGAGGCACGCATTCAAATGACCAAAGAAGGTTATTATGATCCAGATATGATGAAGCTACTTAAACAGATTCGTTGTTCGCAAGATCCTACGAATTATGAGTGTGCTTTAAAAGATGAGTGAGTGATATAAATGCTTATAAAGATGGGATGATTGTTTAGAAAAATAATCATTCTGTCTTTTTATTTTATTTAAAATTTATTTAAAAAAACTAATAAAATTATAGCGAATTAATATGACAACTTTAGCTAGATAGCTTTGCTAATGTTATATTTAGCGGTAGAAAATGAATAAGATATCTTTTTAACTTGATGATAAGTATTAATTTAAAAAGGAAGTAATTCTAAGTTATTCGTTTTATTTTAAATATTATAGAAAATAAATTGCTCCAGAGATGCCGCTGCATGGTCGTTACCCTGAACCCGATGAGTTCAAGGTGGAGGTGACGCATATTTAACGGGTTTCCTACTCAAGGTAGGCATACACTCAAAATATACAGAACACATCCATAAATTTAAGTATCGGCAGGGGACTAGACGTACTGGCGAACACCCTAGAGACAGTTTTAGTATAACTGATCTTTACACGATGGCAATGTTTGCAGGCCACATATCTGTAAAGATACTTACTAATTGATGGGGCTTTGTGCAATTTTACTCAACAGTTTGTTCAACATCTTCCAAAATCGTTTGGAGTAGGTGTTCGCAGTGTGCATATTCTTGCAAAGACTTATTCAAACTGAACACTTCTTGAGCCATTTGTAGAGCAACCATGATCACAAGTTTGTTGTGTTCAACACGCGGTGCATTACGACGCATATCATGAAATTTCTGATTTAGTAATTCTGCAGCACGCTCTAACTCTTCACGCTTGTCTTCAGTTGTATTGAGACGAAAAGTTTGTTCTATTAAACGTAGCTCAACAACGATCGCTTCACTCATGATCAAATCTCCTCTTGTGTTTCAGCATTCGGGTGAGCAAGTTGCTGAATTTCTTGTGCGTGTTGATCTTGAGCGGTGCCTAAAATGGCAAGACGTTGAATGATGGCTTCAACTTTAGATTTTGCCAATTCATTCTTTTGCAATAATCGATCACGATCCTGCTGTAAGTCTTGGATTTCTTGCTGACTGTGTCTCTGTTGTGCTTGTAATTTTTCTTTATTAACACGTAAATCATTACGCTCAGCCAATATTTCTTGGAAGCGGTTTTTAAGATCAGTGGTACTTTTTTCTAAACGGCTGTAACGTTCAGCTAAAGTTGTCGCATCAGTATTCAGTTGTTTAAATTGATCTTGTAACTGAGTCAGTTGTTCAGTTAAGTTATCAACTTCTTCCTGCTTTTGCGTGATGATGCTATTTTTTTGCACGATTTGTGCATGATGATCAGTTTCAGCTAATTGTTTAGCCTCAGTGAGCGATGTATTTTCTCGCTCAAAATGGTGTAAGCGCGTTTTTAAAACACCAATATGCGCTTGTAGACGCTGTAATTGTTCTAACATAACGAAGGTCGCACAGAGTTGCAATCAAAGGTAATATATACAGCAGTATAGAGATTGGATAAACGAATGCAAGACGATATTTCAGGTTGGACGGAATGGAATGCCCATTTTGATGGGATTGAAGAAATTTCAAGTCCAAGTGAGTTACATGGTTTACTAACAGGTATAGTTTGTGTGACACAAGCACCGACCTCTGATGAATGGTCACAAATCTTAAACACCTTAAATGTGCCTGTTTTACAACCAGAAGCACTCGAAAGTTTAACTGACGAAGCTGAAGACGTGGCACATGCTCTGTCAGATGATGAACTTGATTATTTGCCAATGCTTCCAGATGATAGCCATTTACTTGTAGATCGTGTTCAAGCATTAGCTGATTGGTGTGCAGGCGTTGTGCTTGGTTTCGGTTTGGCTTCTGGTCATATTCGTGGAGAAGAACAAGAGCTGATTGAACATTTACAAGATGTTGCAGCAGTTGAGTTTGAAGACTCGGATAATGATGAAGAAGGTGAAGAAAGCTATCAGGAATTGTATGAGTTTGTTCGTTTAATTCCTGTGAGCTTGTCAATTGGCCGTACCAAGATTCCTGTAAGTGAAAGTTCTTTGTTGAAAAATTTCCATGCAAAAAGCAGAAATCAAGACAATCAAGCAGCAGATCCGCAAACGGTTGTAGAAATGTTTACCCCACATCGTCCGAGTTAAGACGGTTTTAAATCTCCCTAAATCCCTCTTTATAAAAGAGGGACTTTCTAGCTGTAGGATAATATGAAACTAAGTCAAGCCGATTTCAAACAACGCCGTGATCTTCTCGCACAGAAAATAGGAAATAACAGTATCGCTATTATTGCGACGCGAGCAGAAATGTATCGTAATCGTGATGCTGATTATAAATATCGAGCGGACAGTAGTTTTTATTATCTAACTGGATTTGCAGAGCCAGAAGCGGTTGCGATCATTGAAACCTTTGAAGAAGGTGAAGATTATAGCTATAGCTTATTCTGCCGTGAACGTAACCGTGAAATGGAAATCTGGAATGGCTATCGTGCTGGGATTGATGGTGCGATTGATATTTATGATGCTGATGAAGCTTATGCGATTGATTTGCTTGATGAAGAAATTATCGACAAGCTATTAAACAAACAACGCCTTTATTATCGTATCGGACAAACTTCAGAGTTTGATGCGCGAGTAAGCCAATGGATTCAAAAGGCGGATGCACAACAGCGCCGTGGTGGTGCAGCGCCAGCAGAAGTGGTTCAATTGGATCGTATTGTTGACGAGATGCGTTTGAAAAAATCGGCACAAGAAATTGAGTTGATGCAGATTGCATCGAATATCAGTGCTGAAGCGCATACCCGTGCAATGCAAAGCGTAAAACCAGAGATAATGGAATATGCGCTTGAAGCAGAACTGAATTATATCTTTGGTAAAAATGGTTGTGTACCTGCTTATAATAGCATTGTAGGTGGTGGTGAAAATGCCTGTATTTTGCACTATGTTGAAAATAACAAGCCGTTAAAAAATGGCGATTTAGTTTTGATTGATGCGGCTTGTGAATATGAGTTCTATGCGTCAGATATTACCCGTACATTCCCAGTCAATGGTAAGTTCAGCCCTGAACAGAAGGCACTTTATAATATTGTTTTAGATGCACAAATTGCAGCAATTGATGCAACCCGTATAGGCAATCATTATAAATATCCACATGAAGTTGCAGTAAAGATATTAACTCAAGGTTTAGTTGATCTTGGTTTATTGAGCGGTGATGTGGATGAGCTGGTGGAAAGTGAAGCATTCCGTCAATTCTTTATGCATGGTACAGGACATTGGCTTGGTATGGACGTGCATGATGTTGGCGCGTATAAAACTGGCGAAGACTGGCGTGCTTATGAAGCCGGTATGGTGGTTACGGTTGAACCCGGTTTATATGTTGCACCTGATGATGAAACAGTAGATGCGAAATGGCGCGGTATTGGGATTCGTATCGAAGACGATATTGTTGTTACGGAAAATGGACCATTGGTTCTAACCAAAAATGTGGTGAAAACCGTTGAAGAGATTGAAAGTTTGATGGCGAGTAATTAAAGTAAGATTGAGAAAAGGCTTATCAATAGATAGGCCTTTTTATTTAGTTTGATAATGCAGACAACTTTTGAATATATTTTAAAAACATAGACCAAACAAAGTACAAATTCCCTTACTGATTTGAGTTAGAGTAAGATGATAGGTCCCGAAACATCAAGTCATGAAAAACTGATAAGGAATAATATTATGCAGCAACAAGTCATCATTGTCGGTGGAGGTATGGTTGGACTCAGCCTTGCTTTAATGTTGGCAAAAGCTAATATCGCCGTGAAGCTATTAGAAGCTGTGAAATATCCAAATTATGATGACGAAAATGTTGCACCTTACCATTCCAGTTTTGATGCGCGTAACACCGCATTGTCACGCCGTAGTGTACAGATTTACCAAAAATTAGGCTTATGGGAAGCTTTACAACAACATGCAACACCAATTCTACAAGTGCATATCACCGAGCAAGGCAGCTTTGGAAAGGCACGTTTAGTTGCAGAACAAGAAAAAGTCGAAAGCTTTGGGCAAGTAATTGAAAATGCTTGGTTGGGGCGTGTTTTACTTACTCAGGTTCGCCAACAATCGCTGATTGAGTTGATTGATGGTGTTCAAGTCACTTCATTGACACAAGATGATGATGCTGTACACATTGAAGCCATGCGTAATGGTGAATATATTCACTCCCTAAAGTCTAAATTGGTCATTGCTGCCGATGGTCGTGATTCATTCTGTCGCCAAGCGATTGGTGTCGGTGTAGATGAACATGATTATGACCAAGTCGCCATCGTGACCACGGTTCAAACTTCTAAGCCACATCAACAAGTCGGTTTTGAGCGCTTTAGTGCGTTGGGGCCGTTAGCACTGTTGCCGTTACCCGGTGAATACCGCCGTTCAGTGGTGTGGCCTGTGAAAAAAGGCACTGAAGCCGAGTGGTTAGGTGAAGAAAATGATCAACATTTCCTTGATGCTTTACAGGAAACCTATGGTGATCGTGCAGGAAAGTTTGAAAAAACAGGCAAACGTTTTAGCTATCCATTGTCGCAAGTGTTAGCAGATAAGCAGGCGGTTGGACGTGTGGTACTGATGGGTAATGCTGCACATACCATTCACCCAGTTGCGGGGCAAGGCTTCAATTTATGCTTACGTGATGCAGATGTATTGGTGCGTTATTTGATGGAGCAATTGGCGAAATCAGATGATATTGGCAACCCAGATAATTTACTCGCTTATGAACAAGCACGTTTAACTGATCAACAACGTGTGATTAAGTTCTGTGATTCTGTGGTACGTGGTTTTAGTAATCAGAATCCAATTCTAAAATTATTACGAAATACTGGGTTGATTGCATTTGATGTGATCCCTGGAATTAAGCCTTTGGTTGCCAACTATGCGATGGGACTAAAAGCATGAGTGAAATGTTAGACGTTGTGATCGTTGGTGGTGGCTTGGTCGGTGGTCTAACGGCATTACTGCTTGCTCAGGGTGGCGTTCAAGCGACAGTATTGGATGCTGCACCTGTGTTAGATCAAGAGAAAACTTTAGCTGTGATGAATCCGCGTGTATTGGCACTGAGTCAGGCGACCATTCATTTATTGAAAACAGTTGATGTCTGGAATGATTTAGCCCGCCAAATGCCCTATTCAGGTATGCAAGTCTGGAACAAAAATGGTTATGGTGAAATCAATTTTGGTCATGTCTCTGAACAGCAACCTCAATCAGATCAGGCTCTAGGTTCAATGGTCGAGCCAAGTGTCTTGAATGTAGCGATTCAGCAAAAAATGCTGCAACAACTTAAAGACTATCGCACCCAAGTCAAAGTCATTCGTATTGAGCAAATTCCACAAGGTTGGTCGATTCAACTTGCTGATGGCACAATTCTTAAAACCAAGTTATTGATCGGTGCGGATGGCGCAAACTCATTTGTACGTGAGCAGGCTTATATTGATCTAGATGTGTTGAACTATAAACAAGCTGCGATCAGTTGTGCGATTAAAACGGCGCAACCCAATCAATATGTCGCTCGTCAAATTTTCCTTCCTACAGGCCCATTGGCGTATTTACCAATGGCGAGTCTAGATGCACAGGAAAATGGTTATTGGCAGTCGATTGTCTGGACTTTACCTGATGATTATGCTGATGAGTATTCAGCACTAACTGATTACGATTTTATGCGATTGCTTACTCAGGAAAGCTTACAAATGTTAGGTGAAGTTGTCGATGTTCGCTCTAGAGCGCAGTTCCCACTCAAAGCACGTGCGGCGCAACGCTATATTAAATCAGGTTTAGCATTGATTGGTGATGCTGCACATGTGATTCATCCTTTAGCTGGACAGGGTGTGAATATAGGTTGTCTCGATGCTGCTGTGTTATGTGATGTATTACTGCACGATTTAAAACGAGGTGTATGGGCTAACGAGCAAACTTTGTTGCGTTATGAGCATCAGCGTAAGGGGCAAAATGATGCGATGATGCACAGCATGTCGGCGATTGGTTGGTTGGAAAGCTCGGAATTATTTCCATTTGTATGGGCAAGAAATTTTGGTTTAAAACAGGTTGAACAGTTCGATTGGTTTAAGGATCGTTTTATGCAACAGGCGAATGGCTTAGGTGCATTGAAGCAGACACGTTACGCTTGCTAAAAAATAGTAGATATTTTTTAAACAATCATTTATAAATCAGAGTGAATTTGGTCGTAAAAAATACGATTTAACAAACATTATGCTTTGCGAAATGAGAAGAGCTTGCTAAATTTCACCAAGTTCTGATGACCAAATAGCGATGATGAGAATTTAGTCATTGTGGGGAGAGTAATATGACGGAAATGAATGATTACGACGAAAATACAGAAGATTCTGCTGTAGACGATGAAGAGGCGAAAGCAGCCGAAAGTGGTGCAGATAATGAAGAGTCTAGTGCGAATGACGCTGATCTTGCTGAAGCTGAGACATTAACCGTGACTGCAAAGCAAAAACAACGTCAAGCTTTAGAAGATGAAGTGGCTGCATTTCTTGCGCGCGGTGGACGCATTACCGAAGTGCCACCAGATGAACATCAAGATTAAGTCGAATGTCGAATAAAGACATCAAAAAAGCATCACGATTGTGGTGCTTTTTTTTGCTGATGTGATTCATGTTCACATTCATGTGGTTGATGTAATTCTTTGAGAATGCCACATTGCTCAATCGTTCTGTGTTGAGAACATTGCTGTTTAAGATGAGTTAGGTCTTGCTGTAGATGTTGAAGATTTTTAATTTTTTGAGCAACGTCTTTGAGATATTGATCAATAAGATGATCGACTTCAATACAGGTTTGACTCGGGTTTTTCGCTAAATCTTTGAGCTTTTGAATATCCTGTAAAGTAATGCCCAATTCACGACAATGCTTTAGAAACAATAGCTCTGACAGCATTTGTTCCGAATAATATCGATAATTTCCTTCTGTTCGCTTTGCCTTTTCTAATAATCCAATTTTTTCATAATATCGAATGGTATCAACAGAAACGCCTGATTTTTTAGCGAGTTGCCCAATTGTAAAATTAATCATACTTGACTCTGGAGTTACTCAAGGGTTTTTAATGACTATAAAAGATAATGTGAGAAAAGTCATGGCGGGATGTGGATGCAATACAACGACTGCACCAACACAAAAGATTAGTCCAAAATTTAGAAAGGCATTGTGGATTGCTTTGGTTCTTAATGCAGCAATGTTCTTTGTGGAAATGATCGGGGGATCTCATGCACGGTCAGTATCCTTATGGGCAGATGCTCTTGATTTTGCTGGGGATGCGGCCAACTATGCTATTTCCTTGGCTGTCTTGTCGATGACGCTGTATTGGAGAGCAACAGCAGCTTTGTTAAAAGGAATTACCATGACCGCATTTGGTGTGTTTGTGATTGCAAAAGTGATCTGGTCATGGTGGTTAGGTTTAACACCTGAACCGATGTTGATGGGAGCTATTGGAGTTCTTGCATTGATTGTAAATGTCAGCGTGGCATTGTTGCTTTATGCTTTCCGTGATGGTGATTCAAACATGCGTTCGGTGTGGCTATGCAGTCGTAATGATGCGATTGCGAATATTGCAGTCATTATTGCTGCCGTTGGAGTGTTTGGTACTGGAACAATGTTCCCTGATTTATTGGTTGCTTTTATTATTGCTTATTTGGGTGTTTCTTCTGGTTTGAGCGTGATTAAACAGGCGAGGGCTGAAAGAAAAATTGATCAAAGTAAGCTTATGTCAAAAGCTTAGCAACGTTGAAAAAATTACTGGGGTCTCCGTGTGATATGATTCAGGTAGTATTCAATATCAATTTCTCTATAACCTAGTAACTGACCGATTCTACGTTCAATAGTGGGTTGAAAACCTTTTTGTCGTAAAGAATGCTCTAGTATCGATAGCAATTCATTAAGATGAGATTTTGGAGCATTCTTATAAATTAAACAAAGCGTTATAGTTTGATTAACATGCTGTACAGGAAAAGTCTTAGTAATTTTTTTAAATTGCCTGAAGTTAAATGGGATAAGAACTCATCTGGACTTCCTCATAAAAAAGGGCAATAGGCTTTTCACACGAAAGTAGTAACTCAAGTTCTCTACCTTCGTGAGTGCCTAAGGTTGACGGAAGCTCTATTGCGATTTTAAGTCTGTTATGGTGTTTTAATTATCGTTTTGCGTTAATTCCAAAGCACGCTGATATGCCACTTTCTTTTTAATACCAGTCAAATCAGCAGCCAATTGCGACGCGGCTTTTACTGATAAATCTTGTAATAAGCGCTTTAACAATTCATCCAGCTTATCTTGCTCCAAGTCTTTTTCAGCAGATGCACCACCAACCACAACTACAATTTCACCTTTTTCTTGATTGTGATCATTTTCAATAAAAGTTACTAACTCTTTTAGTGTCATTTTTTTGATGGTTTCAAAGGTCTTTGTGATTTCACGAGCAAAACCAACAGGACGGTTTTCACCAAAAACTCGAACCATATCTTGAATACAAGCCAAGATACGATGCGGTGCTTCGTAGAAAATCAACGTTTGAGTTTCATCTTTTAATTTTTCAAGTTGGCCAATACGTTGAGATGCTTTAGATGGTAAAAAGCCTTCAAAGCTAAAACGATCACTTGGTAAACCTACTGCACTTAAAGCAGCAATTGCTGCACATGCACCCGGTACAGGAATAACTCGAATCCCATGTTGTTGTGCTGCGCGAACTAACTTAAAACCGGGGTCGCTGATTAGCGGTGTACCTGCATCACTAATTAATGCAACATTTTCACCATTTAGCATTTTTTGGAGAAGTTGATCAATTTTGTTACTTTCGTTGTGATCATGACACGCTGTTAACGGAGTTGAGATATTATAGTGCTTAAATAATTGAGCAGACTGACGAGTGTCTTCTGCGGCAACTACCGAAACCGACTTTAAAATATCAATTGCACGAAAGGTCATGTCATCTAAGTGCCCAATCGGGGTTGCTACAACAAATAATTGAGCACTCATATAAGGTAACTCCATAATGTACTTGAAAAAATATTGGTTGCTACTGTGTTTGGCAGCATCTATCAGTCCAGCTTATGCGGACGTCTTGGTGATTCTACCCGAATCTGGTGCAATGGCGCGAGCTGGTGACAGCATCAAACGTGGTTTCTTGAGCGCTTATACAGCATCTGGTAGCAAAGAAAAGCTGATTTTTGTTGATTCCACAACTAATAGTATGGATAGCATTATCAAGAAAAAAACAAACAATAAGACAAAATTAATTGTTGGACCATTGGCTAGACCGCATATTGAACAAATGATGGAATTGAGTCCTAAAGTTCCTGTTTTGGCGCTCAATGATGTTAACAAAGAAGCTAATCATATTTGGCAATTTAGTTTAGCCAAACAGGATGATGCGGCTACGCTCAATCGATTGCTGAAGAAAGATAAAATTAAGAAATTATATGTTTTACGTCAGTCTGGTTTAGAGTCTGCAACTGAACTTTTTATGATGGCATTGATGACAGAGTTCGGTGATGGTATTGAGTTTATCAATGAACAATCTAAAAAATTATCTAGAAAAGAAGGTTTGCTGCTATTAGGCAATCACAATTGGATAGAACAGTTAGGGCAATTACCCGAGCGAAATATTTACGCGACCCCGATTAGCATTGAACAAGGACGGTCAATCCCGTTAGGTCTGAGTTTTTGCGATACACCAGCTTTGTACAATGGGCAATGGGCCGATTTGATCGAAGCATATAAAGAGCAACCAGAAAATATGGCATTTCAGCGCCTCCTGGCATTTGGAGGAGATGCGTGGACGATTACGGAGCAATTCCTTAATCATTCAGATGATGAGCATTTTTCATTTTCAGGTCGCACGGGACTAATTGAAATCAACGATGGTAAAATACGCCGTCAGCCAGCATGTTATCAACAGCAGAAAAATGGTATTCAGACTCTCAAACTAAGTTAAAACCTCATGCAGAAAAAGAAAAACGAGCTAGGGCAATGGGCGGAACAATGCGCCCTGACTTTTTTACAAACACATCAATGTGAATATATAAGCCGAAATTATCATTCCCGATATGGTGAAATTGACTTAATTGTAAAACGAAAAAATGAGCTGATCTTTGTTGAGGTAAAGGCAAGGTCAGCAGGAAGTTATGCAGCGGCATGCGAGGTGATAACGTCTTCTCAGAGACGTAAAATCATAAAAACAGCACAACTCTTTTTACAAGAAAACCCTGATTATTATGATTTTGATTGTCGTTTTGATGTGATTTGTTTTGATTTTCCACAGAAAATTGCAAAAACAGTACAACCAGACTTTTCAAAATTGAAGTATGATCAGCAATGGATTGAACATGCGTTTACTTTAGATGAAGTCAATATCTGAACTTTTTTAAGATAAATGCCCAAGATTGAACAAGTTTGTAGATAGGGAGTCTTGCCAAGTGTTGAAACGTTTAACGATTACGTTACTTTGCGCTGCAAGTTTATCGGGATGTGCGAGTTTTATTTCAGGTGGTACAGGGACTTCTCCTGTGGGAACCAACAGCGGAGAGCGTAGTCTAGGGCAGGTTTTTATTGACTCTTCGATTAAGCGTACTGCAAACATTAATTTGTATAAATTAGATCATCGTTTTAAACAATCTCGAATCAATATCGAAAGTTTTCATAGCAATGTGTTGCTGACAGGTCAGGTGCCTGATCCGTACTTAAAACAGTTGGCTGAAGATAATGTTCGTGCGATGAGTGATGTCAAAGCAGTCCATAACTACATTACAGTTGGCGACAAAGTTGGCTATAACACGATTATGCAAGATGCAACAGTGACTGCGAATACACGTGGTTTGTTGATGAAAGCACCCGTTGTTTCTGATAGTAAAGTGCTTGTTCATACTGAAAATGGCGTGCTTTATGTGATGGGTCGTCTAAATACTGCTGAAATAAGAGATTTAGATGATGTCTTACAAAAAGTTGGTAATGTGAGTAAAATTGTTACACTGATTGATAACATTGATCAGTCTTCTGGAACTATGGCGAGTTCGACAGCTGCAACACCTATGGTGGGAACTGCATCGACACAACCTTTAGTTGAGACTCCAGTTGCGATTGATCCTGATCAGGCTGAACCTGCGACTATTACTCCGACCACACCTTAATTTATGAAGCAACTTATTCAACAAGTACAAGAAAATGTTATACGGGCGAAAAATTTCTATCAGGAATTTCGCCTGTATGATTTAGCAAGTTATTCAATCAATTATCTGACACCCAAAGATACTTATGAAAAGGAAGAGCATCTTGCATATGGATTAAAAGCAAGAAATCGTCTTGATCTTTATCGTACTAAGAACCCGAAGAAGCAAAGACCACTGATTATTTTTGTACATGGTGGTTCATGGCAACATGGCAATAAAAGAGACTATTTGTTTATTGGGGAGTCATTCGCTCGCGAAGGCTTTGATGTTGCCGTCATTAATTATCAACTTGCACCAGAAAATATTTTTCCTGCATTCATTGATGATTTATCCCAAGCGATACATTATTTAAATCAAAATCAGAAAAAGCTTAATATTTCGACTGAGAATATTATCTTGATGGGGCACTCGGCAGGTGCTTTTAATGTCATGTCGGTTGTGTATTCAGCACAATCTCAGCCATTTAAATATACAGATAATATTAAGGCAATCGTTGGCTTAGCTGGGCCTTATCACTTTGATTATAAAGATGATCCACTGTCTGAACATGCATTTGATCAACACATTCCTTATCAGCAAGTGATGCCATATTATTTTGTAAATCCGAATAAGATCAAGCATTATTTATTAATGGCTGAAAATGATCAGTTGGTGGGGAATCACAATAGTTTTGATCTTGATAAAGCATTAAGAGAAAAGGGCAACCATAGTCATATTATGGTGATTCCAAAAACAGGACATATTACCATTGTTGCAACCCTAGCGAGTTTTGTAAGTCACTACTTTAAAACGAAGCGCACTATTGTGCATTTTTTAGAAGAAGCATTAGAAGATTAAATTAAAAAAAGCATCTTATTTAAGATGCTTTTTTATTTTCTACCATTTGCGTAATCATGGCATGTGCGATACTGCCTTTGAATGGAATTTCTGGTAGTTGATCAAATTTAAAGAATTGTGCATCGCTAATTTCTTCAAGTTGCAATTCAATATCTCCAGATTCATATTCAGCATGAAAGGCGATCATTAAATTGCTTGGAAAAGGCCAAGGTTGGCTTGATAGATAGCGAACATTTTTGAGTTTTAATCCAACCTCTTCGAAAGCCTCGCGTTGTACAGCTTCTTCTAAAGTTTCACCTACTTCTACAAATCCAGCAATTAAGCCGTACATATTGCTTTTGTTGTGTGCAGACTTGGCCAGCAAGATTTCATCATCGCCTTTGGTAATGATCGTAATAATACAAGGCTGTACACGCGGATATTGATGATATGCACAAGCAGGGCAGATCATGGCATATTCACGCGGGTGGATTTCAGTAGCATGACCACAATGGCTACAGAATTTATGATTGCGACGCCATTCAAGCAATTGAATTGCTCGGCTCGCTTGTAAAAATTCTGTATTTGACCATGTTTGAATCAGTTCGCGGATGGGTACGAGTTGATACCCATCAGGAATGATTTCATCTTCTAGCAAATCACGAGCAATCACTTGATCGCTATGATGTATAGGAAGGTCACTTGCTATTTTTTCGACTTGTGGTAGTTGAAATTTTTCGTCTACTAACAGTTTTTGATGTTGAAAAATATAAGCAAGTGATAGTTGAGTCATTATGCCGCTACGCTTTGTAATTGTTGACTGTTTGATAATGCCACATCAAACATAGATTGCAATACTGGTTGCTTGTTCTTCAAGTTATCAACGAGTAAATCTAAGCCAGCAACAACATTTAGCATACAATTGATTTGTTCAGCATCGAATCCTTCATTTTGTGAAAGACGGTATTGAGCAAAATGTGCAGCACCTAATAATGCAGTCTGTTGGGCAGAACTACCTAAGAATAACGCAGCACCAGCCAATTGATTAAAATATTCTGGCAGTGCTTCTAAGCTATGCGCTGCTGGATCTTGAACGTATAAACTGAGAGTTTGGGTTAATGTTTCAATCAGCGTCTTCGTTTCAGTTAATAGTGCTTTATGTGCTTCATCTAGTCGATCTAGAGAAATCTGCATATTATTTACACGTAGCTGTAAACGGCTAGAGGTGTAATTGCGCTCTAAAATACCAATAGAGTTCATTGAAGCCAGAATACTATTCATCAATTGTTGAACAGAGGTTGCATCAGTAAGCGTATTTGGCTGACTTAACTTTTCTGCTTGTTGAGTGAGTTCATTCGCCGCTTCATTCAGGTTGAGTACTTTGAATACGTTTGAAAGCTGTTTGAGCTTTTCTTGTAATTCCTGTGTTTTCTCAGCTGACATGTTTTGGTGATTGTATTCAATTTCATTACGAATTTGAGCCATTTCATTGGTCATTAGCTGGCTAATTGTATGAATAGTTTCGTAATCAGGACCATATAGATGGCGACTCAAAACTTGTAGTTGCGTATCGCTCAATAGTTCATCACCGATATTCAATTGTTCACGAATATGTTGTGATAAATCATCTTCTTGACTAATACAAATACTTAGAATGTCTGCAAGATCAACAAGGTTACTTTGGAATGCCGTAGGCTGAGCCAAGAATTGCCCAATATTAGTTTCAATTTTAATTAAAGTGCGCAGACGTGCTTCAGTAATTAATAAATCTTCAATATGACCTAGACCAACGCTGACAAGTTGCCAATATTGTTGGCTAGGTAAATCAGCCGCCAGACCTGCCATGTACACTGCAACTAGTTTAATACCTTGTAAATCTAAAGGTGATTCAGCTTGTTTGATCAACTTGTTCAAACATAGTTTATAGAGTTGGTGAATGTATTGTGATTGCTCAAGGCTTGGAGCTTGAGGCAGATTGAAGTTCGGGGTGATGCAGTCCAGTAGTGGTTGGATGCTTTGACCTTCTTGCGTAATTGGTTTGCCCAAAGCTTTTTCTAAGCGGTTCAGCGTATCGAGTAAGAATTGTGGAACTTTAACTTCACGAAGACAAATAAACTCAATGTACCGCTTTAACATTGTTGTGCCTTCACTTAAAGCAACAACATCACCAGTATTGATTTGCTCTGGTTGAGCCATGATTTTTCTCATGAGCTCAGCTGAGTATTGGGTAATTTGCGAGAGATGTGGCATATCAATCAATGCAAGAACTTGTGTACATTGCTCGAATTGATTGAGTGCATCATCAATACCAAAAGGGAGGGCTTGTTCTTCGGCAAGCGTATTAACTGCTGTCTCTACTAATTTAATCGAGTTGTCGATCTCATTTTTTATTATTAGTAATGCCGTGGGGTCGAAGTGAATCGAGGTTTGGTAAGACATGTGACCTACACCTTTCCTGAGTTGTTATATCCATGAGCCTCCTAATTAGAGGAGGCTTAAATCTTTAATAGTTAATATAACGTAAGTTTTAAAACTTGAGATACAAAAAAACACATGGATTGGGAAATTTATTTTGCAAAAAAGCAAGGCTTTCCATGTTTTTCTTCGAATTGTTTGACCCACGTCTCATGTTGGTTGATTTCATCATCATTCGGATAAATCACTGGTAAATCGACTTCGATTCTTTGGCGTGAGGTTTTGTTTTGACCTTCCTCTGATTCAGACAGTGCGTCCATATCAAAAGAAACCTGCCCACCTGTCATTGCAAGGTAAACATCTGCCAAAATTTCAGCATCGAGTAACGCACCGTGAAAAGTACGATCTCGTGCAGGAATTTCATAACGACGCACCAGCGCATCTAATGAGTTTTTCTGTCCGGGGTGTTTGTTTTTTGCAAGGGCTAGGGTATCAGTAACGTCACATACATCTGAAAGTAAAGGCAGACCTACACGTTTAAACTCCATGTCTAAGAAGTTCATATCGAAGGTTGCATTGTGTGCAATGATTTCAGCGCCTTTTAAATATGCGAAAAGTGTATCTGCGATTTCAGCATATTTGGGTTTATCAACTAGAAACTCATCCGTAATACCGTGGACATCGACAGAATCGCCAACAGGTTTTTCTGGGTTGATATAGATATGGATCGAGCTACCTGTTAGTTTGCGATTGATCATTTCAATCGCGCCAACTTCAATGATTCGATCACTATCTTGATAATAAAAACCTGTCGTTTCGGTATCTAGAATTAGTTGGCGAGGACCCTGCAGATTAAGTTTTGCTTCGGTTATCACTACATGAGGATGCGAGTTGCTCACTGGTATTGCATTTTCAGTAATTACGTCTGAGACATCATCACTGGATTCTTCAGCAATAATTTCCTCTGGCTCCTCCTCGATTTCTTCAGACTCAGTTCCTATATCCAGACCAAAAGGATCATTAAGTAACCAGTCTGATTCAGGCTTTTTTGTATCAGCGTTAGCCTGTGTTGTCATTTTCATTTGTTGAGCCGTTTGTTCAGCACCCTGATTTGCCAGTTGGTCAGCCATTTCATTGCCCGCATGACCAGCGTGACCTTTGATCCAATTCCATTCAATATTTCGATTGGCACAAACTGCATCTAGTTTTTGCCATAAGTCTGGGTTTTTAACATCTTTCCAGTTTTTCTTTTTCCAACCATGAATCCATTCAGTAATCCCTTGTTTCACATAGTTGGAGTCAGTCCAAATAATCAGATGAGCATCTGTTGGACAAAATGAAACACCCTCGATTGCCGCAGTGAGTTCCATACGATTGTTGGTTGTCTCAGCTTCACCACCACAAATTTTATGTTCACCTTGTTCGGTAATGATATACGCACCCCAACCACCTAATCCGGGATTGCCTTTACATGCGCCATCAACATAAAGTGTGATTGTTTGAGACATAAATGAACCTAAAAAATGAATTTGAACTGTGTTACAAGAATAAGGGCGATCGAATAAAAGCAAAGTTTTATTTGAGTGTACTCGTTTAGAAAGTGTAGCACTCCCTTATGACAACTTGTATTGTAAAGCTAAATTCGGTTTCTGAGCGTTACAAAACTCATATTTTTAAATTTCTTGTAACATTTCCATGCAAATCACGTTAAATTATTGCCTTGTCTAAGTGACATGCTTTACTACAATGGCAAATCGAAGAAATAAACTAGCGTGAGTTGACTGGAAGTTTTTATGTATAAATCGACCACATTGGTGTGGCAAGCATCGGCTACATCATTTTTTAAAATTACTGTACTTACTTCTGCTTTAGCTGCGCTAGGAATTACGACGGGCTGTTCATCGACGCCACAATCATCAAAGACCTCATCTTCAAAGCAAGTGGGTTCTGGATTCTTAGATGCAAACAGTTTAGATTCGCTTGAAGATTTACTCTCTGCAACAGATATGCGTGCTGTAGAGGGAGATCGTTTATTAGTTCTTAAACATGGTGATGTGTGGAAACGTATGACCGTTGGATTTAAGATGGACTTGAATCACTGGGACTCTCGTATCGAAGCACAACGTGGTTGGTTTATTTCTCGTCAACCTTATCTAGATCGTTTAAGCGCACGTGCCAGCCGTTATTTATATCACACTGTAAAAGAAGCTGAGCGCCGTGGTATGCCAACTGAATTGGCATTACTCCCTGTTATTGAAAGTTCTTACGACCCAGCGGCAACCAGTAGCGCCGCTGCGGCAGGTTTATGGCAGTTTATTCCAAGTACAGGCCGTATTTATGGCTTACAACAAACAAGCTTGTATGATGGTCGCCGTGATGTTGTAGAGTCAACTCGTGCCGCTTATGAATTCTTAGGTAGTCTATATAATCAATTTGGTTCGTGGGAGCTTGCACTTGCAGCATACAATGCAGGTCCGGGACGTATCCAACAAGCGATTAACCGAAACAAAGCAGCAGGTCTGCCAACAGATTATTGGTCACTTCGTTTACCGCAAGAAACTATGAACTATGTGCCTCGTTTCTTGGCTGTAGCGCAAATTATCAAAAATCCAAGTGCTTATGGGGTAGCCTTACCGCCAATTGCGAATAGACCACACTTTCGTGAAATTAATCTGTCTGCACCTTTATCGCTTAACCAAATTGCTTCTATAACAGGTTTGAGCCGTGCAGAGTTGTATGCATTGAACCCTGCTTATCGTGGTGAGATGGTTGATCCAACAAGCCCAATGCGTATCTTGATTCCAGCAGATTTAAGTCCATCAATTGACGCTAAGTTGCGTTCAGGAAAAGCTAGCTCTGGTAGTTTCTTAGCCAGCAACAATAACCCGCCAGCGATGAACAATAATGTCAGTACATCGACAACGATTCGAACAACGACAAGCTCTAGTTCAGGTCAAACAATTACGCCATCAACCAAGACTCCACCTAATTTAACAGCGAGTACATCTCGACCAACGACAACGACGTCAAATAGTCGAATCACGACACCAAAAGGTTCGGATGCCTTAGCTTCATTTGCAGCGGCGGCTAATGTACCAAGTGCACCGCGGATTCCTGTTGCGATTACTCCTGCGCCAAATGTACAACCTGTAAAGGTTGAACCACCGATTTCGAGTAAAGAGCGTGAGCAGATTATTGCAGCCGTAAAAGAAGAGGGTAAAAAGGAAACTGTTGCTCAAGTTTTAGAACCACAAGCAACTCAAGCTGAGAAAGACCAAGTTGTTGCTGAAATTAAAGCGATTGCGCCGAAAGGAACTGAAATTGTTGATCCATTTGATGGCAAAATTAAGTTAACAGCGATTCAAACAAGTCAATCTGTTGCTGATGAAAAAGGTCAAGAAGTTACTAAAGGCTTCGCTTATCCTAAGAATTTAGTAGAAGATACTACTACAGCAAACAGTGATGACGCTAAGCGAAATCAGGGTAAACCGTATATTAAAACGGATACCGATGTCGTTGTCGTTGCGCCGAAGGGTAAACGTTCAACGTATGTTGTTCTGCCAGGAGATACATTGGCGGTTATTGCACAAAAAAATGGTGTGAACTGGCGTGACATTGCAAAGTGGAACCAAATTGATCCAACAGGCACTTTATTTGTAGGAACAAGTTTATATCTCTACGATGCAAAACCACAGCCTGAGACTGCTAAAATTGCTGAAAAACCAGAAAGCTATGTGGTGCAGTCTGGAGACAGTTTGACGACGTTAGCATCCCGTTTTGATTTAAGCCTAAAACAGCTAGCAGACTACAATAACCTCTCTGTTACAGATGGCTTATTTGTAGGTCAAAAGCTTACTTTGAAAGAGCCTAAAGGTGGTTCACAACAATCTGTACGCAATACAGACAGTAAAGTGACGAATAAAGTTGCAACTAAAACGTATACGGTGAAGCGTGGTGAATACTTAAAACTGATTGCAGATCGATATGCATTATCTAATCAAGAGTTGGCTGATCTCACTCCTAATCTAAGTGCTACAAGCAGCCTATTAGTTGGACAAAAAATTAATGTGCCTGTAAATGAAGTGAATCAAAGTGATGATGTTTCAGACACGAAAACCTCAGTAAAATATGACAACGTTACGGCTTCTACCAGCTATAAAACAGAGAGCTATACGGTACAACGTGGTGATACATTAACAAGTATTGCGGCACAGTCAAAAATTACTTTAGATGAGTTAGCAGATTTAAATAATATCAAGGTGAACAGTGGTTTGCGCTTTGGACAAAGCTTGAAAATCCCTGCAACAGTTAAAACGCCTGAAACTTACGTCGTTCAATCAGGTGATAGCCTGATCGCGATTGCAAATAAATACGATCTACAGTTAAGTGATTTGGCTGATCTCAATAGTTTAGACCGAAATTCTGGGGTACGCATTGGACAGCGTTTGAAATTGACGGGTGATGCGCCAGCAAAAACAGCATCAAATAGCAAATCAAATCAGAAAGAGGAAAGTGCTCCAGATATTTATACCGTAAAGTCTGGTGATACCCTGAGCAATATTGCAAGCCGTTATTATTTACAACTTGATTATGTTGCTGCTTTAAATGGTTTATCTCGTAACAGTAGTATCCGTGTTGGGCAAAAGCTTAAGTTGTCAGGTGACGTACCAAGCAATGAGTCTGCCAAAGCTGATGATACGAGAAGTGTGTCGAAAACGGCTTCAAGCAAAAACACTGAGAAATACACAGTTAAGTCTGGTGAATCCCTAAATAGTATTGCCAATCGTTTAGGTATGTCTGGTCGTGAGTTAGCAGATCTAAATGGTGTACGTCCAAACACGGGCTTACAACTGGGTCAAAGTATTGTGATTCCAAAATTAGTAACTGAATACAAAGTTAAGCGTGGTGATACTTTGATTGGTTTGGCAAGTAAATTTGGTTTAGATACGAGTGCACTTGCTGAATTGAATGACTTTAAACCAAGTACTCAGTTACGAATTGGTGATGTGATTAAAGTACCAAACTTATAATTGATCTATGATTCGATCTATTCTTTATAAAAAGCTTAGTCTATTTTATGGACTAAGCTTTTTTACTCAGATTGTGTGTGCAGCTGTACAAACAACACCATATCTCGCCATGCATGTGCAGCCCAAGTATGCAAAGCTACAGGTCATGCCATATGCCAATCCACAAGCACCGAAAGGTGGGGTATTGAGTCAGTCGAGCCTTGGTACTTTTGATAACTTGAATAGTATGAATGGCAAAGGCAGCTCGACAGAAGGGGTAAATTATCTATTTGATACTTTGATGGATCGCTCTTTGGATGAGCCGAGGGTCATGTATCCATTACTCGCAGAAAAAGTGAGTTATGACCCTGATCATTTAAAGTATGTCATTTTTCATTTGAATCCCAAGGCACGCTTTAATAATGGTCAGCCACTGACAGCTGAAGACGTAAAATTTACCTTTGATACCTACCAAACCAAGGCAAATCTAGGTTTGCAAATGTATTTGTCTGATTTGGCGACAACACAAGTATTATCTAAACATCAAGTCAAATTTATTTTTAAGTCCGACAACAATGTTGAAATGCCATTGATTGTGGCGAGCTTGCCGATCTATTCAAAACAAGATTGGATCAACAGAGATTTTAGTCGCGTGACTTTGCAGCCAATTGTGGGTTCAGGGCCTTATGTGATTGATCGAATTGATGCAGGACGAAGTATTAGTTATAAACGCAGTCCGCATTATTGGGCAAAAGATTTGGCTGTAAATAAAGGTCGCTATAATTTTGATCGACTCAAATATGTGTATTATCGAAATTTAGATGTCAGCTTTGAGGGTTTTAAGTCTCGACAATTTACCTTATACGAAGAGAAAAATATCCGTAATTGGATGACCGCTTATCATTTTCCTGCGGTGCAATTTGGTTTAATTAAAAAGTATAAAGCCCATCTTCATACGCCTTTAGATATTCAAAGTTTAGTCTTTAATACTAGGCGTGCCCCCCTAAACGACATCCATTTACGTCAGGCATTAACTTATGCCTACGACTTTGAATGGCAGAACAAGGCACTATTTTTCAATCAAAATCGTCGCTTACAAAGCTATTTTGATAATACGGATTTAGCCGCAAAAGGTCGACCAAGTGCTGCTGAGTTGAGTGTGTTAAAGCCTTATATGGCTCAACTCAATCCAATCATGCGTCAAGGTGTAGTACAGGATTGGCATTATCCTGTGTCTGATGCTAGTGGTTTTAATCGTCGAAACTTATTGACTGCACAAAAGCTTTTAAAAGATGCGGGCTATCAAATTCGAAAGAATAGGTTATATGATCGCCAAGGCGAGCTGGTTCAGATCGAGTTGTTGATGCAGCAAGAAAATCAGCCAAGAGAGTTGATGCCATTTGTTCGTAATTTGAATCGACTTGGTATCCAAGTCAATCTAAGACAGGTAGATGTACCGCAATATATGGAGCGGATTCGTCGACATGATTTTGATATGATGGTGTTTAATATGCCTCAAACGCTTACGCCAGGTAAGGAGCAAGCACAGTTTTGGGGAAGCGTCGCGGCAGATGAAGCCAATAACTATAATTATTCAGGGATTAAAAATCCTGTGATTGATCGCATGATCGAGAAAATTGTTGCTGCAAAAAGTCGTGAAGAAGTGGTTTTATATACGCGTGTGCTCGATCGTTTATTACGTGCCGGTTACTACCAAATTTTGACTTATGGAAAGCCTGAGCGTTGGTTTGCTTATTGGAATATTTACCAGCAACCTGTGATTAAGCCAAAGTTATCCGTGGGTTGGGAATATTGGTGGGTTGACGCTGAGAAAGCCAAGAAGTTGCATCAGTCGGTTCAAAAACATTAATTAGAATGATTATGAACAGTGTTCTAAAATTTCGATCAAATAACGTAATAAGGGATTCTCTTTAATGATGAACTATATTCTGAAAAGAATGTTATTGATGATCCCAACATTATTTTTCATTTTGTTGATCAACTTTATGATTGTTCAGGTTGCACCGGGTGGACCTGTCGAGCAAGCCATTCAGCAAATCCAGAATGCACAAGGTTTAGGTACAGATGGGAA
Source organism: Acinetobacter sp. YQ_14 (assembly GCF_043102985.1). NCBI lineage: Bacteria > Pseudomonadati > Pseudomonadota > Gammaproteobacteria > Moraxellales > Moraxellaceae > Acinetobacter > Acinetobacter sp. YQ_14. The sequence goes on from NZ_JBICJJ010000004.1 coordinate 30,905, forward strand.
TAATAGCGCACATTTAAGTGATTTAGCACAGTATCAAGGTGCACGTGGACTCAGTCCTGAAATGCTTGAGAAAATTAAAGTACAGTATGGATTTGATCGACCCGCACATGAACGTTTTTGGTTAATGCTTAAAGGTTATTTGAGTTTTGATTTTGGAACGAGCTTTTTTAAAGATAAACCTGTCACGCAACTGCTCTATGAAAAACTCCCTGTTACGCTGTCTTTAGGGCTATGGAGTACTTTTTTAATTTATTTGATTGCGATTCCACTTGGAATTAAAAAAGCCAGAAATAATGGTTTTTTATTTGATCAATCGACTTCGTTGTTACTTGCTGTGAGCTATGCCATTCCATCTTTTGTTTTTGCGATTTTACTGATTGTTTTCTTCGCAGGTGGGAGCTATTTACAGTGGTTTCCGTTACAAGGATTGGTTTCCGAAAATTTTGCTCAACTCAGTTTCTTTGCCAAAATTAAAGATTATTTATGGCATATGTGTTTGCCAATCTTAAGCATGGTTTTGGGAAGCTTTGCTGCGCGTGCTTATTTAATGAAGTATTCATTTGTTGAAGAATTAAAAAAGCCTTATGTATTAACTGCGCGATCAAAAGGGCTACATGAACATCAAGTATTGTATGGGCATGTTTTCCGAAATGCGATTTTAATTGTGGTTGCATCCTTGCCCGAGACTTTAGTGGGGCTTTTTTTTGTCGGTAATCTGTTTATTGAAATTATTTTTAATTTAGATGGGATTGGTTTACTTGGTTTTGAGGCAATTACTCAACGGGATTATCCAGTGGTTTTTGGAACGTTGTTTATCTTTACCTTGTTTGGACTCATTTTAAGATTAATTGGAGATTTACTCTATCAATTGATTGATCCACGGATTGATTTTGAGTCAAGAGGTGGAAAGTGATGTCACCATTGATGCGAGGACGACTGAAACGTTTTAAACAGAACAAACTTGGTTTTGGCTGTTTTATTGTATTTATTGTGATTTTTGTCCTGTCACTTGCCGCTGAGCTGATTGCAAATGACAAGCCATTACTGGTGCGCTATCAACAATCTTTTTATTTTCCATTTATTCAAGATTATCCTGAAACGACCTTTGGTGGTGAGTTTGAAACCACGACAGACTATCAAGATCCTGTGGTTAAACAGCTTATCCAAGCGCAGGGGTGGATGATTTCTCCTCCAGTTGCATTTGCTTATCAAACACCAAATTTATCCTTGGCAGTGCCTGTTCCATCACCGCCGACGGCACAAAATTGGTTGGGTACGGATGATCAAGGTCGTGATGTGTTTGCGCGTATTTTGTATGGTTTACGCATTTCTCTTTTATTTGGTTTGGCTTTAACGCTGTGTTCTGCGGTATTCGGAATCATTGTAGGGGCAATTCAAGGTTATTACGGTGGTTGGGTTGATTTGATCGGTCAACGTATTTTAGAAGTTTGGGGCGGTTTACCCATGCTTTTCATTGTGATGATTTTGGTCAGTTTCTTTAGTCCAAATGTGTATTGGTTATTTGTGATTATGCTGCTGTTTGGCTGGACTGAGTTGGTTGGATTGGTTCGTGCTGAGTTTTTACGCGCACGCCATTTGGATTATGTGCGTGCTGCACAAGCTGTAGGTTTACGTGATTATCAAATTATTTTTAAACATATCTTACCGAATGCTGTAAGTTCAAGTTTATCGCAAATTCCTTTTATGTTGACGGCTAATATTGTGGCTTTGACTGCATTGGATTTTTTGGGTTATGGCTTACCACCAGATGCAGCGTCATTGGGTGAATTATTATTACAAGGCAAAAATAATTTAGATGCGCCGTGGTTGGTGCTATCAGGATTTTTTAGCTTAGCACTGGTACTTTCTTTGTTAATTTATATCGGGGAGGCTGCACGTGATGCATTTGACCCAAGACAATAATCAGGCTGTATTGAAAGTAGAAAAACTCAGTATTTGTAATGAGTTAGGGCAGCCACTCGTGAGTGATCTTAGCTTTGATCTGTTTCCTGCAAAAACACTTGCGCTTGTTGGTGAAAGTGGTTCAGGTAAATCCGTAAGCATGTTGGCTTTGTTGGGGTTATTACCTCAAACATTGAGCATCAGTGGTTCAGTGCAACTTGAGGGCGCTGATTTATATCAATTGAATAGCATGCAATTACAGCAGATACGTGGCAAAAAAATTGCGATGATTTTTCAAGAGCCGATGACAGCACTGAATCCATTACATCAAGTTGAAAAAATTGTAGGTGAAAGCTTGATCTTAGCGGGTCAATCTAAAGCTGAAGCTCGACAAAAAGTACTGTGTTTATTGCAAGATGTTGGGATAGAAAATGCAGAACAAATTTTAAAACGTTATCCACATGAGCTGTCAGGTGGGCAACGCCAGCGTGTGATGATTGCGATGGCATTAGCATTAGCACCTGATATTTTAATTGCTGATGAGCCGACAACCGCTTTGGATGTGATGTTGCAAGCCCAAATTCTGGATCTGTTAAAGCAAATCCAACAGCAACGTCAAATGTGCATGATTTTGATTAGCCATGATCTAAATTTGGTGAAACGATATGCCGATCATGTTCTGGTCTTAAATCAAGGTCATACAGCAGAGCAGGGCACAGTTGAAGAAATTTTTACCCATCCTAAAACCGCGTATACCTGTCATTTACTGGATCATGATTTTGGTCAAGCTTTTAGTTTAGATGTGACTGAAATGTTATTGGCTTTAAACCATGTCTCAGTAAAATATCCAATCAAACGTGGCTTGTTTAATCAAATTAAAAGTTTTCAGCTCGCTGTGGATTCTATCAACTTAGACCTTATGCAAGGAAAAGCACTCGGAATCGTAGGGGAAAGTGGATCAGGAAAATCGTCTTTGGCTTTAGCGATTGCACGATTAATCAAAAGTGAAGGTGAAATCCATTTTGAGAAGATTCAACTCAATCAATTAAACCAAAATCAATTACGTTCTATCCGAACTGACTTACAAATTGTATTTCAGGATCCTATGAGTAGTTTGAACCCAAGGATGAATGTTGAGCAGCTTATTGCGGAAGGATTAAATTTGCGTGCGATTGAGAAATCGCAGATCGCGTTAGAAATTGAACAAGTTTTAGAAAAAGTAGAATTGTCTGTTGAGGATAAACATAAATATCCACATGAACTTTCTGGTGGGCAACGACAGCGCGTTGCATTGGCTCGAGCTTTGGTTTTACAGCCTAAACTCATTATTTTAGATGAGCCTACATCAGCACTAGATCGTTCGACGCAAAGGGCTATGATTCAACTGCTACGTCGGTTACAGCAACAAGAAAAAATGAGTTATGTGTTTATTAGTCATGACTTACAAGTCATAAAAGCGCTTTGTCAAAAAATAATGGTAATGCGGCAGGGCAAAGTATTGGAATATCAAGACACGGCATTGTTATTTTCATCTCCTCAAACTGAATATACGCGTCAGCTGATTTCTGCGAGCGAATATTAGCATTGTAATTAAATTGACATATGTTATTGTCAATTTATCGGAAGATATCTTGACACAAACAATAATCAGATTAAATTAGAGTAAATACTCTAATTGTAGCAGAGGATGACCATGAGTCAGATTGCAGACAGTATCCAAATTCGCAATACCATTTTTAAAAATCGCATTATCAAAGGAGCAATGAGTGAGGCGCTCGCCAATCACGAAGGGCAGCCAAATGAATTGCATATTGGTTTGTATGAAGCTTGGGCAAAAGGTGGCTTGGGCTGTGCGATCACAGGCAATGTCATGGTGAATATTGCTGCTAAAAATGAACCTGGTGTGGTTGCGATTGAAACCGAACGTGATTTAGCTAAATTGCAACAATGGGCCGCAGTTGGGAAGAAATACGGTATGGTGCAACTTATTCAGTTGTCTCATCCAGGGCGTCAATGTCCAAAAGGGTTAAACAAAGAAACAGTTGCACCATCTGCTGTCCCTTTTAGTCCAATGCTTGCAACCATGTTTGGTACACCGCGTGAACTAACACATGATGAAATCCTCGATATTATCCAACGTTTTGCAACAGCCGCTGCCGTTTGTGAAAAGGCAGGATTTGAAGGTGTCCAGTTACATGGTGCGCACGGTTATTTGATCAGCCAATTTTTGTCACCATTGACCAATAAGCGTACTGATCAATGGGGTGGTTCAATTGAAAATCGTACGCGGTTTTTATTGGAAATTTATAAAGCAGTTCGTGCTGCAACCTCAGAAAACTTTATCATTTCAGTCAAATTAAACTCTGCTGATTTCCAACGTGGTGGAATCACTGAAGATGATGTGATTACAGTGTTTAAAACCATTGATGAGGCAGGGATTGATATTATCGAAATCTCTGGTGGTACGTATGAAGCACCTGCAATGGCTGGAGCAAAGGCCGAGTCACGTAAGGCAAGTACGATTGCACGAGAAGCGTATTTCCTTGAGTTCGCTGAAAAGATTCGTCAGCATGTATCATGCAAATTGATGGTGACAGGCGGCTTCCGTACTGTTGCTGGTATGAACGCCGCGCTTGAAAGCGGTGCATGTGATTTCATTGGTATTGCGCGACCGCTTGCTGTTGAAACAGATTTAACTAATCGTTTAATCGCAGGCAATGATGTACGTTATGCAGTGAACCAGATTAAAACAGGAATTCCTTTTGTTGATAAAATGGCAATTATGGAAATCATTTGGTATGCGGCACAATTTAAGGCGATTGGTCAGGGTAAGAAACCAAATCCAAAATTATCACCTCTAATTGTGTTCTTAAATTATGCAAAAGGAAATATTAAAGCGGTTGTCAAAGGGCGTGTTAATTCTCGAAAATCAGCATAATATTTTAAGGACGCTTCGGCGTCCTTTTTATTTCGAATAAAAATAAAAAATCACTTCATACCCTATAGAATATGTTGCTGATAAAGTCGTTTGAGCTTAGAGTTTCAATAACTTCATTTACAATAATTTTTATAAGTAGGGGAAATAGATGACCATGATTATTATTTTGATTGCTGTTTTTGCAGTCATTTTATTCTTTTTAGCGAATGTGAATAAGGCTAAAGGTAATAGAGGTGAGCGCAACCCAATCAAAGGTAAACGCATCATCACAATGAATGAACAACCAACTTTTTTAAGATTACGAGAAGCTTTGCCTGAGCATATTGTTTTAGCACAAGTTGCTTTTAGTGCATTTATGACAGCAAAAGGATATGCAACACGTAATTTATTTAATCGTAAAGTTGCTGATTTTGTTGTCTTAGATAAACAATTTAATGTAGTTGCGATTGTTGAACTCGATGATGCTTCACATAAAGGTAAGGAAGAAAAAGATGCTGACCGAGATGCATTAATTGCTGAGGCTGGTTATCGTGTGATCCGTTATAAAAGAACGCCTGACCTAGAGCAAGTACAAAAAGATTTCGGAATTATTAAAGTTGCTGAACTCGTTGAAGCACCTTTAGTTGAACCAAAAACACATTTAGTATCAGATGCATTTATTGTTGAAACAGATACCAATGAGCAAAAAAATATCTTAAATTTTATTTTGATACTCACAATAAAAAAGCCACTGTCTGAAAGATGCAGTGGCTTTTTTGAATTTGGCGTCCCTACGGGGATTCGAACCCCGGTTACCGCCGTGAAAGGGCGATGTCCTAGGCCTCTAGACGATAGGGACTTCTTGAGGTGGGTGTATATTAGGGTTCTGTCACCAAAGTGTCAAGAAGGTGAGGAGACAGTTTGTTCAAAATATAGCAAAACAGTTCAGCTGTCTTCTGAGTATCATATAAAGCAGAGTGCGCTTCTTTACCGTCGAACTCAATACCAGCTTGAATACATGCGCGAGCTAAGACAGTTTGACCAAACATCACTGCACTCAGCGTCACGGTATCAAAGACTGAAAAGCTGTGAAATGGATTCTGATTTTTTGTACCAGAACGTGCAATCGCAGCTTGTAAGAAACCCAAGTCAAAGTGAGCATTATGACCCACTAAGACCGCATGCGTACAATGCTGGGCCTTACGAACTTCATTCAATGACTTAAATATACGGCGTAATGCTGTTCGCTCATCTTCAGCCATTGCGATTCGCATTGGGTTAGATGGATCGATACCAATAAAATCTAAAGAACGACGATCTAAATTTGCGCCTTCAAATGGATTGATATGTGCATGGAATGAAGGGCCTGGAACAAATTGTCCTTGTTCATCATAGACAATCGGAATACAAGCAATTTCGAGTAAAGCATCGGTTTGCGAATTGAAACCTGCTGTTTCAACATCGACAACAACAGGTAAAAATCCACGAAAACGCTGGCCAATGACAGGAGCTTTGTTTTCTTCTTGGGTCACACTTTTCTCCATTGCAGTGTTTTGCCTGCATGAAGTGGAATAATTTTTTGACCATCAAGATAGTCAAGCGATTCGGCTACAGTATTTTCTTCTTTAACTAAAGTAATCGTAGACGTATTACGTGGTAAACCATAGAAGTCTGCACCAAACATGCTTGCAAAACCTTCTAAGCGTTCAATTTTACCCACTTGATCAAATGCTTGTGCATAAAGCTCAATTGCATTTGGTGCACTGTAGCAGCCTGCACAACCGCATGCGTTTTCTTTGGCATTTTGAGAGTGTGGTGCACTATCAGTACCCAAGAAGAATTTTGGATTACCACTTGTTGCAACTTCCAACAACGTTGTTTGATGCGTTTGACGTTTTAAAATTGGCAGGCAGTAGAAATGCGGTTTAACACCACCGACCAATAAATCATTACGATTGAAAAGTAAATGCTGCGGTGTGATTGTTGCAGCAACATTACGATCTTGTTCAAGAACAAAGTTAGCTGCATCACTGGTTGTAATATGTTCTAAAACAACTTTTAGTTTTGGAAATTGCTTTAACAGTGGAGATAAAATTTCATCAAGGAAGCGTTTTTCACGATCGAAAATATCGACATGATTATGAGTGACTTCACCATGCAAGAGTAATGGAACTTGATGTTCTTCTAATTGTTCGATGACGGCATATACTTTACGAATATCACTCACGCCATTATCCGAATTGGTTGTTGCGCCAGCAGGATAAAGTTTGATGGCATTAACAAATTCAGATTCTTTAATTTTACGAACTTCATCAGGTGAGGTGAAGTCAGTAAAGTAAAGTACCATGCGCGGATCGAAATGAAGACCTTCAGGTACGTGAGTTAGAATACGTTCACGGTAAGCTAAAGCTTCTTCTACCGTTTTTACAGGTGGAACTAGATTTGGCATACAGATTGCGCGCGCAAATTGTTTAGCTAAATCAGGTACAGTACGCTCTAAGGCTAAACCATCACGCAGGTGGGCGTGCCAATCATCTGGTTGTAAAAGGGTAATCGTGTTCAAGGTGCACTTCAAACTTAAAAATAATACAAATAATAATGCATAAAGTGTGAAAATGGTAACTACAATTACGGATAAGTGGTTAATCAAAGTGCACGACAAAATGACAAATTGTGTTATTTTTATGCGGCACAAGAATACAGCATTATAAGAAGAGTTAGAGGGATGGAAAATCAGTATGATCTTGAACAGTTAAGGCGGTCGAAAGAAGAGTTAGAGCAGCTTGTTTTTCAACATTTTAAAGGGAAGAAAACACAAAAGACTTTACCGTCTCAACTAGAAAATGAGTTCTGGCAATTTAATATTGATAGAACGCGGATTAATGCAATCCAATTTTTTGGTCAGGGTGTGATTACTTATACGATTTTTGTTCTCCTCATATTGCCTTCAAACTTTCTAGTTATCCGTTCTAGTCCCAATTTTATTGCCGATTTTGTTTATAGTATTTTGAGCCTACTCATAGTAGGCGGTGCATTATTTTTATTTTGGGTATTTGCTCGTTTTCGCAGGCTCAATAAACTATTTTATCCTGCCGTTTGTTGCATCGTATTTTCTACGATCGTTTTTCCATCGTTATTTATGATGAGTATCACCAATGTTGTCCTGCAAAATCAGGCAATGGTGATGATTGCCTTTTTATATATGTTGGGATTTATCCTAAGTGGCATACGACCTACACATATGTTATGGCTGGGTTCAATTGCTGCGATTAGTATTTTAGTATCTTTATATTTACTAGAAATACCCTGCGATTTTTTAATGTTGGGGCGGACATTTATTGGTAGTTTACTTTTAGGTTTTTCTATTAGTGTGATGCTGACATCTAAAGAACGAAAGCTATTTTTAAAAACTAAAATTTCAGAAATAGATGAAAGAATTTTACGTTTACAGGCTTCTGAGTTACTTCATTTAAGCCAGCATGATGAATTAACCAAAGTGTCAAATCGACGTACTTTCGAAGAGATGTTTAGTTATTATTATGACTTGGCATGTCGTGAAACCAAGTCAATGTCTGTGCTTTTTATTGATATTGATTATTTTAAAAACTATAACGATTTCTATGGTCATCAGATGGGTGATCAAGTAATTTCAGCAATTGCGAAAACAATTAAAAGTTCGATTCGACATATGGACTTTATTGCACGCTATGGTGGAGAAGAGTTTGTTGTTTTATTGCCCGAAACATCCGCACAAGGCGCTTATGCCGTTGCAACCAATATCTATAAAGCCATTGATCGGCTTATGATTCCACATGAAAAATCTTTAGTATCCAATCATGTGACTATTAGTCTAGGAATTACGGTATTTAATGGTAATCCCAAAATTAGCCAAGATGTCTTGATTCATACCGCTGACAAAGCGTTGTATCGCGCTAAACAATTAGGTCGGAATCAAATCTATTATCAACCCTTACCGATCGTAGAATAAAAAAACCGAATATAAATTATATTCGGTTTTTATGTCGCTCGATTGTCAAAATCATTCTAAGAATTTAACTGTAACACCTGAACGGACTTTAGCACCTAAATCATTTGCATCCCAGTTGGTTAAGCGGATACAACCATGTGATGCGGTCTTAGAAATTAAAGATGGGTTTGGTGTGCCATGAATACCAAATGATTTTTTACTTAAACCAATCCAGATATTGCCGACTGGAGCATTTGGACCAGGTGGTAACGAGAGAGGTTTAAGATTCTTACCTTGTACAAAGTTAGAAGGTGAGTAGCTATACCAAGGGTTTTTAGCAACACCTGTGACTTTATAGGTTCCTGTTGGTGATGGTGTGTCTGTACTACCAATAGTTGCAGGAAATGAGGCAATCATTTGATTTTGGCTGTTGAACAAATAAAGCTGTCTAGCGCCTTTGTGTGCAACGATTAAGTGAATGTCTTCAGGTAAATCGTTGCGAACATTCGCAACAACGATTTTTTCACCCACTTTTTTAAAGTTCGCGCGAGGGTTAAGTTGTTTTAGGAAATTTTCATCCATATGGAATTTTTCGCCTAACATTTCTGTTACGCGAGTGTAATAAAGCCCTTTCATTTTTGCTTGTAAAGCATAGTCAGAAGGAATTGAATCTGCATATGGCCCTTTTAGGTCATCTTCAGTGATGGTGTACTCAACATAAGCAGGTTTGGTCTGTTTTGCGACCAATGCATCCCATGTTTCTTTGGTCAATTCACCTGTTGGTGTAATTCCATTCATTTGTTGGAATGAAGCAATCGCTTTTAAGGTGTTTTTACCACTTGAACCATCAATCGCACCTGGTGAAGCGTGCGCATTATTTAGCATAACATGGGCGCGGGCATAGGCTGGGTGCTTACCTCTTGGTAAGCCTTCAGGCCATTCTGCATTATTAATCGCATCCATTTTCCATGACGTTGGAATTTCTGGTGGTAAAGCTGCTGTTGTAGTATCTGGAGCTTTGTCTAAGTTTTTAGATACGACAGATGCAGTATTTACTTGCGGCTGTGAAGCTGGTTGAGCCACAACAGCAGAAGCTGGGCTTGTATTTATGACAGGTTGTGAAGCTGGTTGAGCTACAACACTTGATGCTGCACGATCAATTGCCAAAGGATCTATTGGATCTTGGATTGGTGCTGAGATTATTTTTGGATTTAAAGGTTGCTCAGTTGTTGGAGCAGCGAAAGCAACATTAGCAATAATACAACTTAAACTCATAGCGAGTAATGAGCGAACAAACATGTAATTCAACCTTAAGAATTATTCATATTGAGATATAAGATGTTGCAAGTATTACAGAAAATAAGCTGAGTTGCAGTAGCTGTTTTGTGTCAAAGCGAAATTTTTAGCCCAAGGCAGATTTTTTGTATGGAATTATAATTTCTAGGCTAACTTTGCTATCATGCGCGCTACATGAAAGAATTTAGAGATTGGTAATGACAACGTTGAAAAATGATCGTTTTTTACGAGCTTTATTACGTGAACCTGTTGATACAACTCCCGTGTGGATGATGCGTCAGGCAGGTCGTTATTTACCAGAATATCGTGAAACTCGTGCTCAAGCAGGTGATTTCCTTTCTTTGTGTAAAAATACTGATTTTGCTTGCGAAGTGACTTTACAGCCATTACGCCGTTATGAACTTGATGCCGCAATTCTTTTTTCAGATATTTTAACAGTTCCTGATGCTTTAGGTTTAGGTTTGTATTTTGAAACAGGCGAAGGGCCAAAGTTCCATAAAACAGTCCGTACTGAACAAGATGTTGCAAATTTGCCTAAGTTAAATGCGAAGTCGGATCTAGCATATGTCATGAATGCTGTTACAACCATTCGATCTGCTTTAAATGGCCAAGTCCCTTTAATTGGTTTTTCTGGTAGCCCTTGGACACTTGCAACATATATGGTTGAAGGTGGTTCAAGTAAAGAGTTCCGTTTTACGAAGAATATGATGTATGCACAGCCAGAAGTATTGCATGCGTTATTAGATCATCTTGCAGATTCCGTTATTGATTATCTGAATGCACAAATTGATGCTGGTGCACAAGCAATCCAAATTTTTGATAGCTGGGGTGGTGCATTAGCACATCGAGAATATGTTGAATTTTCACTCAATTATATGAAGAAAATTATTGCAGGTCTTCAACGTGAAAAAGATGGTCGTCGTATTCCAATTATTGTCTTTACCAAAGGTGGTGGACAATGGCTAGAAGCGATGGTGGGTACTGGTGCAGATGCTTTTGGGGTGGATTGGACCACGCCATTATATACAGCGAGAGATGTGATTGCTGGTCGCGCAGCATTACAAGGCAATCTCGATCCAGCAGTACTGTATGGTTCAGCAGCATCCATTGAAAAATCAGTAAAAGCAATGCTCGATGATGCTTATGCGAATGGCGAAAAAACAGGTTATGTTGCTAACTTAGGGCATGGTATTACGCAATGGGTTGATCCTGCTCAGCCGAAAATCTTTGTCGATACTGTTCATGAATATAGTGCGAAATATTTAGGTTGATTTTAAATCTCTAATCAATATCTGATGTTAGGATCAATCTTGTGCAGTTGATTGTTTTACCGCTACATTTTATCGCTAAGGCAGCTTCGGCTGCCTTATTTGGATTATTACTTTTAATTGCTTTTGCATTAACAGCACCGATGGGAAGCAATGAGTATTTTGGTTTCTTCCGTTATGATTATCTGCTTTTTTATGCTTTGATCATTCAAGCTTGCCTGATCTATTTGAAGCTCGAGTCATGGGCAGAAGCAAAAGTCATTGCTTTGTTTCATATCATAGCGATGGGGATGGAGATTTTTCTCACACATCCAGCAATTGCTTCTTGGCAGTATCCGCAACCTGCTGTATTTAAATTACTTACAGTGCCACTTTTTGCTGGATTTATGTATTCGGCTGTAGGTAGCTTTTTTGCGAGATCTCTTAGATTATACCAAGTTGCATTTGAGAACTTACCAAGATTCAGCAATATGTTGTGCCTCGCTGTTTTATCTTATTTAAATTTCATGACTAAGTTTTTTATTGCAGATATTCGTATTGCATTATTTATTTGGAGTATCATCATTTTTTGGAAAACAAAACTACATTTTCAGCTTCAGCAGAAGCATTTTAAAATTCCAATGTTACCTGTTTTATTATTATTGGCCTTCTTGATTTGGATCGCAGAAAATATTAGTACATTTTATAAAATATGGTTGTATCCAAGCCAAGTTGATGCATGGCATATGGTGGGATGGGGCAAGTTAGGTTCATGGTATTTATTATTACTATTAAGTCTGGTATTGGTACTTAAAATTCTAGGTAATCGCAATGGAAGTGGAAAGTGGCAGTTAAAATAAACTGTATTTTTAGATGAATATGGTGATTACAAAGCTCGGTTTATAAATATTTCAACTTTATTTCAAAATCTATTTGCTAAAAAGGAATAACCTCGTTATTTTAATTCTTGTGTAAAAATTTTGCACATTAAAATAGTGATAAAGAATAGTTAAAATAATTGATACTGGAGATCTTTCCTATGTTAAAAAAAATTGCATTGGCCGCTCTATTGGCAGCTGGTTCAACTGTAGCAATGGCAGATAATGATGTTGGTTGTGGTGTTGGTACACAAGTTTGGGCAGGTAAAAAGGGTGTTGCACCTAAAATTCTTGCTGCAACAACTAACGGTATTTTTACAAACCAATTATTAGGGATCACTTTTGGTACTTTAGGATGCCGTCAAGGTGGTACAGTGACTGCTCAAGTGGTGACATTTACTAATGAAAATGCGGAAGCTCTGGCACGTGATATGGCTGTTGGTCAAGGTGAAAGCTTGAATGTTCTTGCTGAGCTTATGCAGATTAAAGCTCAAGATAAAGCACGTTTCTTCGCAGTTTCAAAAGCGAACTTTGCTGAAATTTACTCAAGCAAAAATCAAAATACACTTCAAGTTTTAGACTCTTTACAAAGCGTTATGGCAAAAGATGCTGTATTGAAAGCTTATGTCTAATCTTTGATACTTTGGAACCCTGTCATTTGGCAGGGTTTTCTTATATTCGATAGATTGCTTCGATCATTTTATTGGTTCGCAATAAAAAGCTGATGGATGAGAGACGTGATTTGTTGTCAGATTGATAATTCTTAAAAATGTTTGTTGCTGAATGAAATTTGTTACTTGTATTGTCGCTTCTATATTATGTCAAGCTGCTTATGCTGTAGCTCCATCTGATATTCAAAACTATATAAATCTAGCTGAACAAAAAAAATTGGATCAAGACATGACTTGGCAACGATTGATGTATGCTGATCAGTCACAAACCAGTGAGGTGAATTATGACGGCTATTTTTATGCGATTGATGGTAAAACCAATATAAAAAATGAGCTTCATGCAGATATTCAAACTTTGTTTCAACAAACCGAAAATAATCAGTCTATTCGCTGTAAATTTCCTGCGCGTAGCCGTTGGTTGATCGAGCAGTTGCAAATCCCAGCTCAACAACTTCCAAATGTGAACTGCGATGAGTTTGAAGCATGGATTAATCAGATCAAGCCATATAAAGCGACCTTGATTTATGCAACAGACTTTATGGGTAATCCAAGTTCGATGTTTGGGCATACACTTTTGCGATTAGACCCCAAAGATCAGAAACAACTTAATTTAGTTTCTTATGCTGTGAATTATGCTGCTACTGTAAATGGTCAAGATAACTGGTCATATGCTTGGAAAGGGCTAACAGGGCAATATCCTGGTGAATATTCCTTAATGCCTTATTATCGTAAAGTCAAAGAATATGGTGATTTTGAAAGTCGTGATTTGTGGGAATATGAACTCAACTTAACTCCTGAGGAAACACGCTTCTTGGTGGAACATATTTGGGAAATGCAGCATGTGAGTTTCCCTTATTATTTTGTCAGTGATAACTGTGCTTATCGTTTGTTAGGACTGATTGATTTGGTTCGGCCAGAGCTAAATTTAAAAAAACAGTTTAATTATGCTGCGATTCCAATTGAGACATTAAAAGCGGTTGATGATCAGAACTTAGTGAAAGATGTCGTTTATCGTCCAGCACTTGAAACTCAATTGCTTTCACAGGCGAAGCAGCATGGGACACATTTGGCTAAAGTTGCGCACAAAGTTGCTTTACTACCATCAGATCAAATTCAAGCTGTTCTAAGTGCTTATAACATTCAAGATCAAGCTAAAATTTTAGAGATGGCATACGACGACTTATATTTGCAATTTGTCAGTCGCGTTGTTGAAACAGAAATTGCTCAACCGCGATTACGACAATTATTAGCATTGCGTAGTCAAATAGAAGTTGATAAACAACGTCAAGCACCGACTCGCCCGAAGATGCAACCTGTTGAAGGACACTATGCGCGTAATATCTCAGTCAATGGAGGAGAGTCACAAGGCAAGGCGTTTGTTGAGTTAGGACATCGCCAAGCCTACCATGATTTGATTGATCCTCAAGGTGGCTATCGCCTAGGTACACAGCTTTTGTTTTTAGATGGAAGTGTTCAATATCGAGATGATCAGCTCAAACTTGAGCATTTGGATTTACTTTCGGTGAATTCTTATAATCCGATTCAACCCTTTAAATCACCAATCAGCTGGGGCTTTAATTTTGGCTGGAAGCAAGAAGCAGTCTATGATGGACAATTTAGTGAAGATCAGCAGCATGGTGTAATGAACTTAAACATGCAGGCGGGCTATAGTTTGGCAGATTATGATCGACGTCATCTATGTTATGCCCAATTACAAGGGCATGTGCAAGGTGGAAAAAACTTAGATAAAGGTTGGCGTGTTGGCGCTGGGCCAACGGTGGGTTGTATGAATCGATGGACGGATCGAATCAATAGTGTCTTACAAGTTGAATTGCCGTATTGGCAAGATCAAAATCAGTGGAATCTGAAACTGGGTTCTCAATTTCAATATAGTTTTGACTCAAATAATGCCATGCGATTGAATTGGGATTTTGAACAACAAGATCATAAGGAGTGGAATAAAGTCGGTTTAGGTTATATTCGTTTTTTCTAGATCTTAGACTTCTCTTAGAGAGTTCATCGTTTCTAATGGACTGTGTTCCTCTATGGTAAAGAAGTCTAGTCATAATCTATTTGAATAAAAGAGAATACTAATACTATGCCTCAACCACGACATAATATTTCTTTACAGCCTCAACGACTTCAAATGTACCGACAAAAGATGGCGGAATGATACCCGCTTGACCTGCTGATATTTCAACAAAAGACTTGTTGTCAGTATCATGCAAGCGAACAATTCCTTCGATGACTTGGAAAAACTCTTGTTTGTTGTCAGCAAATACAATATTCCACGCACCCACTTCACATTGCCAAATGCCACAACTCATATTGGGATGTTCATAGAGGCTGTGTGTCAAACGTTGCGGATTACCTTTTACAAGTCGATGTGGTCGAGGATAGTCTATCGCTGCATTCGTCTGCTCTAAACTAGATGGATCGAGTAATAATGCTGTAGCTGTCATATTTCATGATGGGTGTGCTTAAATTAAGCTAATTATAAAGCATCTTTATACGTCTAAGTTAAGCTTACTAAAATGACAAAATGAATTTGATTAAGAAAAATTAGAAATAAAAAAGCCTCAATTGAATTGAGGCTTTAAGAGCCATATTACTTAGTAGCTTTCTGGTACAGCACTTAAAAATTCACGACGTGCATCTTTATCAGTCTTAAAATCACCAACAAAAGAAACGGTACGAGTCGTAGATTCTTGTTTACCTACGCCTCGCATCATCATGCACATATGCGCTGAATCAATCACCACTGCAACACCACGTGCTTTCGTTACATCAGCAACAGCTTCGGCAATTTGCTGGGTTAGATTTTCTTGAATCTGCAAGCGGCGAGCAAACATTTCTGTAATACGGGCAAATTTAGATAGACCTAAAACTTGACCTTCTGGTAAATAAGCAATGTGTACACGACCATAAAAAGGGAGCAGGTGGTGTTCACAAAGTGAATAAAATTCAATATTTTTAACCAATACCATTTCATGGTTATCGGATGGGAAAACCGCACTATTTGTAACTTCTTCAAGCGTTTTACTATAACCAGAAGTTAAAAAAGAAAAAGCTTTAGCCGCACGCATAGGCGTATCTTTGAGGCCTGGGCGATTCAAATCTTCACCAACGGCAGTTAAGATGTTTGCGTACGATTGCTGCATAGACATAACAATGTTCACTTAGGTGGGTTGAACAAAACGGGAATTGTATCAGAAAACGATTCAAAAACTTACTTTTGAGTCAAATGCCGATTATTGTTTGTACTTTGGATTCTTTTCTGCTCGTTTTAATAGGACTAAAACAGCACCAGTGCCGCCTTGATTTTCAGGCGCACTGACAAAAGCAAGAACATCGCGATGTTGTCTGAGCCAGCCATTTACATAGGTTTTTAAAATTGCTTCTGGGCCTTTACCATGAACAATTTTAATGACGTTTTGATTTTCATCTTTGGCCATTTGAATGATTTGTAAAACTGCAGCGCGCGCTTGTTCAACTGTACAACCATGCAAATCGACTGCTTCGAACCAACGAATTTTACCCGCTTTCAAATCTTCAAATACTTTGTGTTGTAGGGTCGCAATGCGATAGCTCAATGCTGCTTGACTGGCAACAGGATTTAAAATGGCTTGCGTATCTGAAATTTCAGTAAGTTCTTGCTCAGCACCACCTTCTGCAGCAGCGCGCTTTGCTAAAGTTTGGGCATCGACTTTTTTACTACGCATAACTTTGGTATCGGCAATATTTTTATTGTCGATCGGTTTGACCCCAAGAAGGGCTTTTTTAAAAAGTTCTGTATCTTCCAATTCTTCAGCGGCAGCTTGCGCCTTTTTTGATTCGGCTTGCTTCGCAATCGCGCTGGATTGTGGATTAGAGATTTGCTTTTTAAAGGCTTTCAGTAAATTAAACTGATCTTTAGAAAGCGAAGAATCATGTTTACTCATAATGTTAGAAAAATAGGCAAGATACGAGAGAAGTGTAAAATTATAGTCTGAATCCGTGATGATTTGAACTGAATTGCATTCGTGCGATCTTTGATAGGAGGGGTGAATAATTAGCGATAAATAACAATTCATTTTCTAAAATAAAAATCATAGTTTATATTGATGGCTTATATAGTCTATATTTTATAGAACGTTCACCACTCAATATAACTTCACCCTCTAATTGAAATTCCCATAAATAAATTCCTTTTAAATTTTTTCTTGTTGGAGGGAGTAAAATAGTAACTGATTCGAAGCCCATATTATTTTTTCAATAAAATAAATGAGGCATAAAAAAAGCCCAATGATAAAGAATTGGGCTTTTCATCTATTTTGAATTTAAACCTGTTTTGGCTGACCAAACAATTCACCAAATGCCACATCAGGCCTAGGCTGTTTCATAAAGCTCTCGCCAACAAGGAACGTATGAATATCATTGGCTTGCATCATTGCAACATCGTCAGGTGTGGCAATACCACTTTCAGTGACTAACAAGCGAGATGCAGGGAGTAATTTCTTCAAACGAATGGATGTCTCTAAATCAACATCAAAGGTTTTAAGATTACGGTTGTTTACGCCTAAAATACATTGTTCAGAAAGTTTTAAAGCACGTTCTAATTCATATTCATCATGTACTTCAACCAATACATCTAATTGATGTTCAAATGCGGTTTTAGACATTTCTTCTAATTGTTGATCGGACAAGCAAGCCACGATTAATAAAATACAATCTGCTTGTAATGCACGTGCTTCGACAACATTGTAAGGATCAACTAAGAAATCTTTACGCAAAGCAGGTAAGGCACAATGTTGACGTGCAATGGCAATATTTTCATCTGTACCTTGGAAGAAATCTACATCTGTTAGAACAGAAAGACACGCTGCACCAGCTTGTTCGTACTGTTGAGCAATTTCAGCAGGATTAAAGTCTGCACGAATCACGCCTTTAGATGGAGAGGCTTTTTTAATTTCAGCAATCACAGCAGGACGTTTGTGTTGTAAGGCATTGGCGAAACCACGTACAGGTGTCGCTGCTTTTGCCCATTCTTCAACATCATGCAGGTTACGTTGTTTTAAACGTGCTGCAAGTTCCTCATGTTTGCGGTCAACAATTTTACCTAAAATGGTATTTTGAATATTGATCATGAGAAGTCCTTAGTCTGCTTGATATTGTTTCAATGTTTTGGTGAATTCAGCCAGGATACTCATTTTTTCAGTGGCTTGACCGCCATAAAGAATATCTTGAGCAAGTTCAACAGCTTGTTTGTAGGTGCTAGTAATTCCTGCAACATAGATGCCTGCACCTGCGTTCAGTGCAATCATATTGGCAGCTTTTTCGCCAATCTCTGATTTATCTCGACCGAGTGCATCTTTAATCAGTTTTAAGCTTTCTTCAGAACTATTGACTGTTAGACCTGATAGAGTTTGAGATTGAATACCAACATCATCTGGACTTAATGTCCATTCCGTAATTTCGCCATTCTTTAGTTCAGCGACTGCCGTCGGTGCAGCAAGACTAATTTCATCTAAACCATCTTTAGAATGAACAACCAGTACATGCTCTGCACCAAGTTGTTTCAGTACTTCTGCAATTGGGCGGCAAAGTTCATCTGAGAATACACCAATGACAAAACGGTTCACGCCAGCAGGATTGGTGAGTGGTCCTAATAAATTAAAAATACTACGAATACCTAACTCACGACGTGGTGCAACCGCATATTTCATTGCTTTGTGGTGATTAGGTGCAAATAGAAAACCTACACCAATTTCACGGATGCAACGTTCAGTTTGCTTCATATCGAGATCAAGTTGGATACCCATTTGCTCAAGCACATCAGAAGAGCCAGATTTGCTTGAAACGCCACGATTACCATGTTTTGCAATTGTTGCACCAGCAGCGGCGATCACAAAACTTGAGGCAGTTGAAACATTAAATAAATTTTGTCCATCACCACCCGTTCCGACGATATCGACGAGGTGTGGAATGTCGCTAACATCAATCTTAATTGCAAATTCACGCATGATCCGTGCAGCAGCAGTAATTTCATCTATGCTTTCACCTTTCATACGCAGACCCATCATCAGCGCGCCGATTTGAGCATCTGTCGCTTCACCTTGCATAATACTGCGCATTACATCTTCCATTTGGGGTTGGGTAAGATGAATGTTTTTAGTAATGTGATTGAGAGCCTGTTGGATATTCATAGTCATGAGTTACAGCATTATGATTAATTAAAAAATTGAGAAATAAATAGATTGATCGCAATTGGTTCGGTATGACTTGACTGTGATACATGATCTAAAAGCTAGCGAGTTATGTTATCAGAAAATAATGTAGATTTTATACGCTTTAAATAAAAACTATCTTGTGCTTCAAAATTAGACATATTGCTATATTTTTCAACTATTATAATCAGCGAATAAATAATTTCATCAATATATAATTCTGTCTTTATGGAAACAAGAATATGCAGATCAGCCAGCTTTTTAATTATCCAGTGAAGTCCTGTAAAGGAAATAGACTTTCGACAATGGAAATTGATGGTTTTGGTCCTAAATGGGATCGACGTTGGATGATTGTTGATCCTGATGGGCGGTTTATCACCCAAAGGCAAGTCGCAGAAATGGGACAAATTGGTGTTACGGTTTCATCTGATCGCGTATGTTTTGATTATCAGTCAGAGAAGATCGAGCTCAGTATGATCGAAGCGCAAGGTCAGAAAGATGAGCGCTTAGTGACTGTCTGGCAGGATAAACTTTCTGGGAATCGTATCCATCATCCTGTTAATGCTTGGTTAAGCCAAAAACTTGGACGAGAGGTACAGTTGATTTATATGCCACAAGAGACAGTTCGCCAAGTAGATTTAGAGTACGCACAGTTAGGTGATCGCGTAGGATTTGCGGATGGCTTTCCATTCTTGATTATTAGTGAAGCATCTGTTGAGTTTCTAGCTGAGAAAGTAGGTTATCCGCTGGATGTACAGCGTTTTAGACCCAATATTGTGGTGTCGGGGTGTGATGCATTTGCTGAGGATCAATGGAGACAGATACAAATTGGAGATATTGTCTTTGATCTTGTTAAACAGTGTTCTCGATGTGTGATTCCAACAATTGATTTGAAAACGAGTCAAAAGCAACCTGAAATCATGCAAGCAATGCTCAAATATAGAAAACAGGGCACTAAAGTCATGATGGGGCAGAATGCATTACACCGTGGAGAAGGGTATATTACAATTGGGCAGGATGTAAAAATTATTCGTTGAGTTTAATTCTTAGTTTTTATGAAAAGCCAATTCATTTCAATGAATTGGCTTTTGTATATGGAAACTCGTTTGGTTAAGTTATCTCATGGTCTGGATTTCTAACACCTAATAATTGACTTGTTGCCGTACCCGCCGTCATTGAACCATTGACGTTAAGTGCAGTACGTCCCATGTCGATTAGCGGTTCAATTGATATGAGTAAAGCCACCAAAGTCACAGGAAGCCCCATAGCCGGGAGTACGATGAGAGCGGCAAAGGTTGCACCACCGCCGACACCAGCAACACCAATAGAACTGAGCGTTACAATCACAACCAGTTGCGCAATCCAAAGTGGCTCTAAAGGATTGATTCCAACAGTAGGTGCGACCATTACAGCAAGCATCGCTGGATATAAACCAGCACAACCATTTTGACCGATCGTTGCACCAAACGAAGCTGAGAAGCTTGCGATTCCTTCAGGTACGCCAAGCTGTTTGCTTTGTGTTTCGATGTTTAATGGAATACTTGCTGCACTGGAACGACTGGTAAAAGCAAAGGTTAAAACTGGAAATACTTTCTTGAAAAAGTCGATCGGATTAACACGAACAAATAATAAAATCAGTCCATGAACGATAAACATGATTGCAAGCCCTAAATAGGATGCTGCAACGAATTCACCTAATTTCACAATATCAGCTAGGTTTGCGCTTGCGACCATTTTCGTCATTAATGCCAGTACACCATAAGGTGTAAACTGCATCACTAATCGAACTAAACTGATAATGAGTGCTTGTAATGCCTCAATTCCTTGTCTGATTCTTTCACCATTTACAGCATCTTTTGCCATAAGCTGTAATGCTGCAACGCCTAAGAAAGCAGAGAAAATAACGACGCTAATAATCGCTGTTGGGCGAATGCCTGTTAGATCCGCAAAAGGATTTTGTGGAAAAAGTGACAGCAATAATTGTGGAATATTGAGATCAGAAACTTGACCGATATATTGGCTTTCAATTGTGGCGAGGCGAGCGGCTTCTTTGGTTCCTTGAACAAGACCTTCAGCAGTTAAGCCGAATAGATTGGTCACGCTAATCCCGACTATGGCAGCAATTGCGGTGGTGAATAGCAAGATTCCAATGGTGAATACACTTATTTTACCAAGAGAAGTTGTTTGATGTAACTTTACAACAGCACTTAAAATCGAGATAAAAATAAGTGGCATGATCACCATTTGTAAGAGCTGAACATAGCCATTTCCGACAATATTAAACCATGCAATAGATTGTTCGATGATGGGGTTATCACCGTAAATGGTTTTTAATGCAAGCCCAAAAACGATACCGACAACCATACCAATCAAAACTTTCTTTGAGAGGCTCCAGTCTTGGCGATAACTAAAAAATAATCCTGCTAAAAGCAAAATAAAAACGAGAATATTCAATAATACGAGAGCATTCACAATAAATGTCCTGATAGATGGCTCAGGGAGGAGGGAGAGTTATTTAAGTTATAAATTCTAGCATTTAAGCAGTTTTTGGATTAATCATTCCTACTCATAAGCTTAATCATAAAAACTAAAAAGAAGCTTCGTGTAAGTGTTTTACATTACTTTAATTAGTTGAAAGATCTTTTAGTTGTTGAAATTGAATCATTATTTAAAATTTATGTGGATTATATATTTTTCTATCCATTTAATCATTTGGAGAAATAGATTTGAAAAGCAACTTTTAGATGCTCAAAATAATAACAGCCCATCGTTTAGAGGGCTGTATATTTTAAATCTAAACTGACTTATGCATAAATTTCTAAGAAATTTTTAAAGATTCGATGCCCATGTTCACTGAGAATTGATTCAGGGTGGAACTGAACACCTTCCACAGGAAGAGTTTTATGTTTTACACCCATAATTTCTTCAATTGTTCCATCTGCTTGATTGGTCCAACAGGTGACTTCTAGACAATCAGGAAGAGTCTCTTGTTCAATTACAAGTGAATGATAGCGTGTGGCAGAAAAAGGTGATGGTAAATTACTGAAAATACCTTTATCGCTATGGTACATATCTGATAATCGACCATGCATCACAGTTTTGGCGCGAATAATATTGCCACCAAAAGCTTGGCCAATAGACTGATGCCCTAAACATACGCCGAGTAGAGGAATTTTACCTGCGAAATGATTAATTGCAGGAATTGAGATACCAGCTTCAGTTGGAGAACAAGGGCCAGGGCCAATCACAAGGTATTTGGGCTGCCATCGTTCGATGTCCTCTAATGTAACTTGATCATTACGAACAACTTTTACTTCTTGATTTAACTCGCCAAAATATTGAACGATGTTGTAAGTAAATGAGTCATAATTGTCAATCATTAGAAGCATGATTATAACCTTTTGAAAATATACACTTTAATTGTGTTTTCGACTTTGTGGATTCACTCTAAATTCTAAAATTTGAAAAAACAAGAAATGATAGAATCATAGAGGAGAGTCATCATAACAAAAACAAAGAATCAATGTGAGTGAAATCGCAAGAATGAGTCTGAATGTTTATAAACTTTGTTCAGCAAAAAAACGACAAAAAATGAAGAATAAAGTTTTGTAATTGAAAGACTTGATAAAATAAACACAAAGTGAATCTAAAGTCTAAATGAATTGATTGGAATCAAGCTGAAAAGAATGATATAAAAAGCCAATTTATGCTAACAAATGATGGCGTAATTGGCACTACATTGGTTCTTTATCATATGTTCTGCACTATTTTGGTTCATAATGTCTTTTTTGGGGACGCGCTAAAATAGAAATGTGTGAATATGGTGCATTTGCGAATATAAACATTATAGTGGACATAGGATATGGAGCTTAAAGCATTTTTTCTGTAAAGAATTTCAATGTTTTAGGTATGCTTTATAATTGTTGGTATGATAATTGCTAATTATATCCCAACAACTAACACGCACTTAACAAGTGCATATAAATTTCATTGGAGCAAATGAGCATGGCGAACAAGGTCCTTCAACTCATCAAAGAAAGTGGCGCAAAATGGGTCGATTTTCGCTTTACTGATACTAAGGGTAAAGAGCAACACGTAACTTACCCAGCTGACACGATTGATGAAGACACATTTGAAGACGGTAAAATGTTTGATGGTTCTTCAATCGCTGGTTGGAAAGGCATTGAAGCTTCTGACATGATCTTACGTCCAGATGCTGAAACAGGTTTTCTTGACCCGTTCTTTGCTGAGCCTACAGTTGTTGTAACTTGTGACGTAATTGAGCCATCTACTGGTCAAGGTTACGAGCGTGACCCACGTTCGATTGCTCGTCGTGCTGAAGAATATTTAAAATCTACAGGTATTGGTGATACTGCATTCTTTGGTCCAGAACCAGAATTTTTCGTATTTGACGAAGTAAAATGGGACATCGATATGTCTGGCGCTCGCCATACATTAATCGCTGAAGAAGCTGCTTGGTCTACTGGTAAAGATTACGAAGCTGGTAACTCAGGCCACCGTCCACGTGTTAAAGGTGGTTACTTCCCAGTTCCTCCAGTTGATTCTCACCAAGATATGCGTGCTGAAATGTGTGCTCGTATCGAAGACATCATGGGCCCTGGCCGCGTAGAAGTACATCACCATGAAGTTGCTTCTTGCCAATTAGAAATTGGTGTGAGCTTCAATACAATGGTTCGCAAAGCTGACGAAGTACAACAGTTCAAATATGCTGTTTGGAACGTTGCTCACCAATACGGCAAAACTGCGACATTCATGCCTAAGCCAATGGTAGGTGATAACGGTTCAGGTATGCATGTTCACATGTCTATCTCTAAAGATGGCAAGAACTTGTTTGCTGGTGATGAATATGCTGGTTTATCTGAAATGGCATTGTTCTTCATTGGTGGTGTGATCAAGCACGCGCGTGCATTAAATGCGATTACGAACCCATCTACGAACTCTTATAAGCGTTTGGTTCCTCACTATGAAGCGCCAATTATGCTTGCTTACTCAGCGCGTAACCGTTCTGCGTCAATCCGTATTCCATATGTTTCTAGCCCTAAAGGCAAGCGTATCGAAGCTCGTTTCCCAGATCCAATGATGAACCCATACTTAGGTTTTGCTGCATTGTTGATGGCTGGTCTTGATGGTATCCAGAACAAGATCCACCCAGGTGAAGCGGCTGACAAGAACTTGTACGATCTTCCTCCTGAAGAAGAAGCAAAAATCCCAACAGTTGCTCACAACTTGGAAATGGCGATTGAAGCACTTCAAGCTGATCATGAGTTCTTGTTAAAAGGTGGCGTGTTCACTAAAGAAATGCTTGAAGCATATATCGAACTTAAAACTGAAGATGTACGTCGTCTTAACACGACTACTCACCCAGTTGAATTCGACATGTACTATAGCTTGTAATACATTGTTATTCAGAAAAGCTCGCTTCGGCGAGCTTTTTTTATGTCATTAATAGATTGGAAGATTGTACATATTTACTGAAAAATTCATGTAAACTAAACGCGATGTTTTTAGTGAGCAACGCATGCGAAATTTACGACCAAACAGAATAAAGGGCAAAGAGATCCCAGCTGAATTAAAAAAATGGTTGTATGCATCAGGTTCACTAACACAGCAGCTCACCGATCTAGGTGATGGTGAGTTTCATGTAGAGCGAATAAAAGAACATTATCAACGTCTAACTTTTACGGACAGCCAGTGGATGCGGATGCCTTATCAGCATATCGCATGGGTAAGAGAAACCAATCTTTATGGTAGTGAGTCCGAAGCTTGGGTAAAAGCCAAAAGTATTTTTCCGATTCTAAGTTTGCAAAAAAAAGCGCGTATATTTAAGCATATCGGGAACAAACCGATTGGGTGGTTCTTATTTCAGCGCACAGACCCTAAGTGTGAGCGACGTGTGATCTATCTTGCAGAGGGTTGGACTAGGCAAAGTTGTTATACGTGGCACGGTTGTAAATTTATTGTGCAAGAAACATTCTTGCCTGCTTTTGAACAGTTTATTCGACAGCATTGACTCTAAGGATTCTTCATGGAAACAGTGCAACATATCTCTTGGCGGCAGCGTTTAGAAGCCTATTACTATTTATGTCGTTTTGATAAACCAATTGGTACAGAACTGGTTTTGTGGCCGACAATGTGGGCATTATGGATTGCTTCAAAGAGTATTCCTGATTTAAAAGTACTTGTAATCATGGTTTTAGGCTGTTTTTTTATGAGAGCGGCTGGTTGTGCGATTAATGATTTCGCTGATCGAAAAGTTGATGCACATGTTGAACGGACTAAGAATCGCCCTTTAGCGACAGGTGTGATTAAGGCAAAAGAAGCAGTATTCGTATTTTTGGGCTTAGTTATAGCAAGCGCATGCTTATTATTTTTCTTGCCGATTGAAACGTTTTATTGGTCATTTGGGGCGCTATTTTTAGCCTTTATTTATCCATTTATGAAACGCTATACGAATCTGCCACAAGTGTTTTTAGGTGCGGCATTTTCGTGGTCAATCCCTATGGCTTATGCAGCAGTAGGGCAAACGCCTGATTTGACATGTTGGTTATTATATTTTGGTAATTTAGCGTGGACTGTTGCCTACGATACTCAATATGCAATTACTGATCGTGAATACGATTTAAAAATTGGTGTGAAATCTACCGCAATTTTGTTTGGGCGATTTGATATTCAAATTATAGGATTGCTGCAAATTGTTAGTTTAGGCTTAATAGGTACTGCGCTATATTTAGAAAATCTTTTGCTGCCATTTGGGTTAATCGCATTGATATTCGTAGGATTGGATTTTATTTATCAAGCAATAAAAACCAAAGAACGTGATCCACAAATCTGTTTTTGGGCATTCCGTCACAATCGATGGGTTGGAATGATTATTTTTGCGGGAATTTTTTTAGAATTAATATCTTAATCTGACTGAATAGTTGAAAAGTGTCCTATACAAGGGCACTTTTTTTATGTATTAATAACAGTGCATGTAGTTTCATGCTTAAAAAAAAGACAAAGACTAAAAGGATATTTTATGAAACGGTCAAAAATTGCATTGGCAATGACGTTCTCAATTTCAGCACTGTTTTTATCAGCATGTAATGATAATGGAGATGACAATAAGCGTGCTGATTCCGACAAGACATATTTGTATGAAAGTAACTATGCTAAGGACAGTATAGATAATGCTTCTTCGATTAAAGTCATGACCTACAATATGACGAATGTTCAAGGGAAAACAGCAGAAGCTACGGCAATGGTGATATTTCCAAAAGCGATCCAACCGAAAGATGGTTATAGAGTTGTTGTTTGGGAGCATGGAACGGTTGGGGTGGGTGATAGCTGTGCACCAAGTAATAATCTAATTAATCCTCGATTTAGAATCCTAGCAGATAGTTTGTTGGCGGCGGGTTATGTGATTGTTGCTCCTGATTATGAGGGTTTAGGGACATCTGGGGTTCACCCATATTTAAACTTATCTAGTGAGGCGAAGTCTGCACTTGCTGCGGTTAAAGCTGTAAAAGATCATTATGGCACGCAGTTGAAAGGTGAGTGGATGTCGATCGGCCAATCACAAGGTGGTCATGCATCATTGGGTACGGCAGAGTTTGCTAATGCGGATGTGAGTTATAAAGGGGCAGTAGCAGGCGCACCAGCATCAAGTTTAGGGACTATTATCCAAATTTATATTGATCCGCAATTTAATCTTGATACGAATGGTCAACCTAAACCTGTAAGTAAACTCGATGAGAGCTTGTTACAAGTGCGTTATGCAGTTGCAAATAACCTTCTTACACCTGCACAAGGTCAAGCAAAAATTGAAGAAATAGCAGATGGTTATGCTGAATTGTTAGCTTATGCTGCTTTAGCAAGTGCTGGGATCAAAGCAGAGCAACCAAACTATGATTTGAAAACAATCTTTACATCAGGTGCGGCTGATATTGCTGAGTTAGCTTATGGGCGTAATGGTGATGATGGGGCTTGTTTGAGTTATTCTGGTGAAGATGTTGCAAATGGTTTGCATGAGAAATTCAAAGCAGGCATTGTTGCTTACTTAGTCGATCCAACACATCAACTGTCAGGATACGGTATTGATCTGACGAAGTTTAAAACAGATCCTGTTGTGCAAGAGTTTTTAAAATCAACTCAGCCGGCAACAAATGCCACAGCTGAAAAGGTAATTAAAACCCCTGTATTGATGCTTCAGGGAGAGAAAGATCAAGCTGTACTCCCCGTGGTGACACAAAGTATGTTTGCCAACATGAAAGCGAAGGCTTTACAGTTCTTCCCACAAGCAGGTTATGAAAATGGTTATGAGTTGAAGATTGTTCCGAATGCGACTCATACTCAAGCAATCATTTGTGAAAATGCCAAAGCTGTAGATTTTATTCAAGCCAATATGTCTGCGGGTACAGGTATTGTACTAACTGATGCGCAAAAAGATGCGAGTCAAAGTCCTCACTGTACGGGAATATTTTAAATCCACAAAACCGTGATTTTAATTTTAAGCAAGGAGTCTCTTTATAGAGGCTCTTTTTTTGTTATATTGTTGCATTCTATTTAGACCGAATTAGAGAAAGAATCCTTTATGAGTCAGAACGCTGCTGAAAAGAGACGTATTCCTTGGTTGTTGATGAGTTTGGGTTTACTTATTCCGATTTTTATTGTGGGTATGGCATTTCTGGCTGCAAAAAGTGATGCTGAAACTAAGCGTAAATATGACCAGCAACATGCCGAAATTGCTAAAAAATTTGAGCAGCAGAAAAATGCTGAGCAAGTTGCCGAAAATCAACCTTAAAGACTAAATTTAGCGAATATCCATCTGTAGCTGCTTTACAGATGGAATTTGCGTATAGCGTTGTACGAAATAACCTGCCTCTTTTAGCATTTGATCTCTCTGCTGGTCTTCTAGCTCTTTACCTATATGACTTGGGTCATCTAATTCAACAATCGCAATAACCTTCATCTCTCTATCTAACACTACGAAATCAGTCACTTTCCGATTGAACTTACTTCGTAACTTATAATGATCACTTGTTATGAGTGCGCTAAATGCAACCTGAGCCAATACATGATAATTAGGAAAAGCTTGTTGTAATCGTAGAAACATTTGTGATTCAAATGAGGTAATAACGGGTCGTGCGAAGAATTTTTGTTTTCTAAAGAAAGCGGGTAGGCAGCTATATAAAAGAAGTGCTGTACTGATACATCCAATAAGGATGAAAATAATTTGGCTGGATTGAAGCATATTCTTATTAAGCTGTGAATAAAAAACCCACTCATGAAGAGTGGGTTTTTAGAATCTTGGCTCTCCCACCTGGGCTCGAACCAGGGACCTGCGGATTAACAGTCCGTCGCTCTACCGACTGAGCTATGGGAGAATCTGGATATGCATTCTATGCATGTAGTGGGGGATGGTCAAGTCATTCATGAGAAAAAAATTAAATATTGATTTAATTGTACTTTTTATCATCATTTGCAGACATTTCTTAAAATTAAAATAATTGAGCATTAAAAAAGCCCTTATCAATGATAAGGGCTTTTAGAATCTTGGCTCTCCCACCTGGGCTCGAACCAGGGACCTGCGGATTAACAGTCCGTCGCTCTACCGACTGAGCTATGGGAGAATCTGAATGCCATTATAGGGGGCTTTTGAAATCGGTCAAGTTAAAAGTGTCATGTTTTCTTCATTTTTATATCGTATGGTTTTTATTTGCACAATTAGCTTGAAATTTAAAAAATAGCTTGAACTTTGGAAATGCTATTGCTAGATTCGAGTTAGAAAGCGTTTAGATATCTATCTAAGCAGTGTGGATTTAACCCTACTTGCCAGCACTAAAATGGCTAAATCGGAGGTCAAAATGACTATTCTCAGTATTCAATCTATCTTTTCGAATCTTTCTTATTATCAAGAAAATTATTTAGATATCATTCAAAATCCTACACAATATTATCAATCTGTTGAAAATGCCAATATACATTTCGCTGCTTTCAGTGATGAGCGACTGTATTTAGGTGATTTATTACAGCTTTGGTTTGGTGATAAGTGGACTGAACATCAATTACAAATTCTAGAAAAATCTCGAAATTTATTATCAAATAAAAACTTAGAGAATAGAGAAAATGCTTTATTCTTATTTGCATTTGAGAAGCAAGGACTTTTCAAACAAGCGCATGCTTATGCGTGGAATGTACTAGAGCAAAAGATTCAAAAAATAAGTTTGAATGAAAGTTTTCCCTTTTATTGTCATTACTTAAGTTTATCTCGTCCGCAGCGTCTTTCTTGATAATAAAAAAAGCCTGTCGAAACAGGCTTTTTACATCTTTATAAGGTATTAAGCTGTTTTTTCTGCTTCGATTGATGCAATTGCAGCATCAACACCTTCAATTGAATCAGCAGCTTTTTTGATGCGCGCTAAAGCATCTACTAAAACTTCGTCAGCAGTTGCATAAGAAATACGCATAAATCCACCTAAACCAAATGCATCACCAGGAACAACAGCAACGCCTGTTTCTTCAAGTAACCATTCAGAAAACTCTGTGCAAGATTTTAAACCTTTTGCACGAATAAGCGGACGAATGTTTGCGTATGCGTAAAAAGCACCGTCAGCTGGTAAGCAAGAAATACCATTGATTTCATTTAAGCCATTTACCACTAAATCGTGACGACGTTTGAATGCTTCGATCATTGGCTGTAATACATCTTGTGGACCGTTCAATGCAGCTTCAGCAGCGACTTGTGAAATTGAAGTCGGGTTTGAAGTTGATTGCGATTGGATTTTTTTCATTGCACCAATGATTTTTGCAGGACCAGCAGCATAACCGATACGCCAGCCTGTCATTGCATATGCTTTAGAGACACCATTGAGAACGATGGTACGGTCATATAAATCAGGCGCAACAGTTGCGATGTTGTAGAACTCATCTTCCCAACGAATTGGTTCATACATGTCATCAGAAGCAACAAAAACTTGTGGGTGGCGACGCAAGACTTCTGCCAAAGCTTCGAGTTCAGCTTTTGTATAGATCATGCCTGTTGGGTTAGAAGGGCTGTTTAATACCACCAAGCGTGTGTTTGGTGTGATTGCCGCTTCTAATTGTTCTGGTGTGATTTTGAAGCGTTGTTCTTCGCCACATTTCACGATTACTGGTGTACCTTCAGCAATAATCACCATATCTGGATAGCTTACCCAGAATGGAGCAGGGATAATGACCTCGTCACCTTTATTTAACAAAGCAAGTGCTAAGTTAAAGAAACTTTGTTTACCACCACAAGAAACCAAAATTTGATTTGCTTGATAGTCTAAATTGTTATCGCGTTTGAGTTTCGCAATAATTGCTTTTTTTAAACTTGGAGTACCGTCTACAGCTGTGTATTTTGTAAAGCCATTATTAATCGCTTCAATTGCAGCATCTTTGATGTGTTGAGGGGTATCAAAGTCTGGTTCGCCTGCACCTAAACCAATCACGTTCTTACCAGCAGCTTTAAGCTCAGCAGCTTTGTTTGTTACTGCAAGTGTAGGGGACGGTTTGATGGCATTGACACGATCAGAGAGACGTACGTCCACGGCATTATTCCTTCTTATGGGATTAAAAATAAAAGCAAGCTATCTTAGCTTAAATAGACTTAAAAGTGGTCGAAACTTACCGTGTTTGAATAAAAAGTTACCAAATACACAGCGGTGTTTTTTACATTTTTTATTTTTATAAATACCGCAAAAATCTATTACAATAGCGACTAGAAATTTAGATTTCGTGAGAATTTCAATGAGTACTGAAAATCCTAAAGCGAAGAAAGCTTTGGTGAAATTACCATTCCCGATGCCATCTTCGCAAAATGACGATGATGATGCAACGCATAATCAGGTTCGTCCAAAACCTGAACAATATGCTGATCGTACGTGGATGCCACCTCGTGGGACACGCCGTTCTATGGGTAAACGTTAATAAAAAAGCCAATCGATAAGATTGGCTTTTTTATTACTAATGACGATTTAGAGGATGTTGTATTTCTAGTTCATCACGCCAAAGTTTAATAAAATCATATTCATCAATGTCATAGAGTTCCATCAAGGCAATAATCACGCTCACAAAAATCATTGCACCCTCAGAATTGCTCTGGAAATTGAAAATCTTACCATTCAATTTACCTAGAATATCCTTGATCTCATGTTCTCGACCCCGACCATAACGATCACGCGGATAAAGTTCTTCATTTAATACAATTAGAGCAATGGCTTTTTCAGCTGCAGATAATTGAGTTTGGTTTAATGCTTCTTCAAATGATTCATAACCATGATTGAAGTAAAAAATAACTTCATCATTAATAAATGCATGTACTGTTGCTGCTGTTAAATTTGGAAATTGAGAAACGGCATCTTCTTCGATATAAGGACGGAATGATTCTGGGAAAATGACGTTGCTGTGAATACCTTTAAACAAAGGGGCAATTTCTGAAACTTTGTAGCCTGCAATACCACACCCTAAAGCCGTCAAAAAGTATTTCATTTTGGGGTGGTTTTTTGCGTATATTTTAAAATCATCAACATAATGCTCAATTTGCGAGAGGGGCATTTGCTGGATGTGTTCGTTGAGTGTTGGAATCGCAAAACTTTGTCCAGCCCAACCACGACCGACACCTTTCACCGCAGCAAAATGCTGTGCAGCAACACGAGCCGCACCACTATCGTGTATGCCAGCAAGATTACTGCCAAAAACAAAGACCGTATCTTCTGGGAGTTCCGTTACTATGGTTTCATCATGGTATTGGTAAGTCATTCGAATTCATATTTTAGGTTATCGTTCTACTCATGTTGCTATTGATTGGTACTAGGGTCAAGTAAAAAAATATTTAATTGTTATGTTAATAATTTCAATTTGTTAAGCATAATTTTAGCTTGAAAAACTACTTGTATCATAGAGAATAAATATAGCTAACACGGAATTCACATCTTGTTGTTTAAGCTCAAACTTTCAAGTGGTGAATATATAGTCTACGCATATGAGTATTGTTATCGCAGGTGCTTCAGGTGGAATAGGCCAAGCGCTTTTTGAGTTGTTAAATAAGCAGGCTCAGAAGAAGGTATTTTGTATTAGCCGACAACGTCTAAGGGATTGTGATTTACAGGCTGACTTATCTGAAGCAAGTCAAATCAAATTGATTCAGGAGTTTTTAAGTCATATTCAACCCACTGAGGTTTATTGTTGTGCTGGTGTTTTACATGAAAATAGCTATATGCCTGAAAAGAGCTTAAGCCAAATTCATGATGAATGGGTTTATAAGTCGTTATCACAAAACGTTATGACACATGTTCATCTAGCGCAAGCCTTAGCACCTATTTTGAACAAAAACTATGATTTAAAATGGCTATCATTATCAGCCAAAGTTGGAAGTATTGAAGATAATGCCTTAGGTGGGTGGTACAGTTATCGAATGACCAAAACAGCATTAAATATGTTTATTAAAAATTTAAGTATTGAATGGTCACGTAAATCATCTAACATTATTGTTGCAAGCGTTCATCCTGGAACGACGGATTCAGCATTATCCAAGCCATTTCAGCGCAATATTCACCCAGAAAAACTGTATAGCGCTGAACAAACAGCTGAACGATTGATAACAATTATGCAGAATTTAACAGCACATCAAAATGGAAAGCTTTTAAATTGGGATGGGCAGCTGTTACCGTATTAATTAAATGAAACTAATCTTGAAAAGTATCAATTCGCCCAAATTGATTTGTTAAACTATCGTTTAAATTTTATCAAAGAGTGTACTTGTGAGCGAAAATCAACCTTTCGATTTAGTGACAAATTACCAACCTGCGGGTGATCAACCACAGGCAATTGAAAAATTAGTCAAAGGAATTGACCAAGGTTTTCGTAATCAGTTGCTACTTGGGGTAACGGGGTCGGGGAAGACCTATACCATGGCAAATGTGATTGCTCAGACGCAGCGACCAACCATTATCATGGCGCATAATAAAACGTTAGCCGCACAACTCTATGGTGAATTTAAAGCATTTTTCCCGAACAATGCAGTTGAGTATTTCGTTAGTTATTACGATTATTATCAACCTGAAGCCTATGTACCTTCTTCAGATACCTTCATCGAAAAAGACTCAGCGATCAATGATCACATTGATCAGATGCGACTTTCTGCAACGCGTGCGTTGTTAGAGCGTCGAGATGCCATTATCGTTGCATCAGTTTCAGCGATTTATGGCTTGGGTGATCCAAATGCCTATATGCAAATGCTGTTGCATATTGTACAAGGCGATCGAGTGAGCCGAGATGAGATCATTCGCCGTCTCGTTGAAATGCAATATACGCGTAATGAATTAGAATTCTTACGTGGTACATATCGTATCCGTGGTGAAATTATTGATATTTTCCCAGCAGAATCGGATAAAGATGCCATTCGGGTAGAGTTGTTTGACGATGAAGTTGATTCGATTCGTTGGTTTGATCCATTGACGGGGAAATTAGTACGGAAAGTTCCGCGTGTGACGATTTATCCAAAAAGCCACTATGTCACGCCGAAAGACCATTTGACTCGTGCGATTGATACCATTAAAGATGAACTCAAAGATCAACTTAAATTTTTTAAAGACAATGACAAATTGCTCGAAGCACAGCGTATTGAGCAACGTACCCGTTATGACTTAGAAATGATGCAGCAATTGGGGTATACCAATGGCATTGAAAACTATTCACGTCATTTATCTGGGCGTTCGGCTGGAGAAGCGCCTCCAACCTTATTTGATTATATTCCTGAAGATGCGTTATTGATTATTGATGAATCGCATGTAACCGTTCCTCAAATTGGGGCGATGTACAAAGGTGACCGCTCGCGTAAAGAAAATTTGGTGAATTATGGATTCCGTTTACCAAGTGCATTGGATAACCGTCCAATGAAGTTTGAAGAGTGGGAACGTATTGTCCCAACAACCGTATTTGTCAGTGCAACACCTGCGCAATATGAGTTGGAAAAGTCAGAGCAAGTGGTAGAGCAGGTGGTTCGTCCAACGGGATTGATTGATCCTGAAATTGAAGTAAGACCTGTACTGACCCAAGTCGATGATGTGCTATCAGAAATTAATATTCGTAAGCAGTTGAATGAACGTGTTCTTGTGACGACGTTGACCAAACGTATGGCTGAGGATTTAACTTCATATCTTAAAGAATATGGCGTTAAGGTCGCTTATCTACATTCCGATATTGATACGGTCGAGCGTGTCAAAATTATTCATGAGTTACGTACAGGTGTACATGATGTTTTGGTAGGGATTAACTTACTGCGTGAAGGTTTGGACATGCCAGAAGTATCTCTAGTTGCAATTTTGGATGCGGATAAAGAAGGTTTCTTGCGCTCAGAACGTTCATTGATTCAAACGATTGGTCGTGCAGCGCGTAATGTGAAAGGTAAGGCCATTTTATATGCTGATCGCATTACAGACTCTATGCGTAAAGCGATGGATGAGACTGAGCGCCGTCGTAATAAGCAAATTGAGTTTAATGAACTTCATGGAATTACACCACGCAGTGCAGTTCGCCAAACAATTAAAGAAATTGATACGGGCGAAGTGCTGACCGATGATGAAATCGATGAAAAAGTGCTTGAGCAAGCTCAGTCAATTAGTGCTGATGAACAACATTTGCTTTCTGATCCAAAGTTATTTGCAAAACATATTGCTAAGTTGGAAAAGGAAATGTTGAAAGCATCGAAAGAGCTACAATTTGAGCAAGCAGCGCGACTTCGTGATGAAATCGTGCGTTTAAAAGCACATATGTTGCAGTCTTAAATAAGTTGAGAAATCCTCAAAAGTGATACATATCGCAACAGTTTTTGTTTATAAATTAGGCTATGTTTCTAAGTTAAGTATATGACTATTTATAACAAATTTCTGCTTTGAGGATTTCTGATGCCCTTTATTAAAAATTTCCCGAAAGCGAGTTGGCGTTTAGCAAAAATTGCAGTGGGTGGAGCTGTTTTAACTGGATTGGCTGTAGCAACAATCTCTTATGCTCAAGCGAGGCCCTTAGCAACCGTTGAAAAAGTAGAATTAGACAAGTATTTGGGTGTTTGGTACGAAGTTGCTCGCAAGCCGATGTATTTCGAACGTAAGTGCGCGTATAACGTTTCAGCAACGTATACCGTAAATGAAAATGGCAATATTGTTGTCGATAATAAATGCTATGACGTTGATGGAAATCTTCAGCAAAGTCTTGGTGAAGCATTTGTGGTGAATGCACCTTTTAATACTAAATTAAATGTAAGTTTCCTACCTGAAGGTGTTCGTTGGATTCCTGTTGGGCGAGGGGATTACTGGATTTTAAAACTTGATGAAGATTATCAGACAGTATTAGTCGGAGAGCCGAAGCGAAAATATTTATGGGTGCTTTCACGAACACCAAATCCGAAAAAAGAAGTGATTCATGAATATCTAAATTATGCCAAGTCCCTTGGCTATGAGATTAATGATATTATTTACCCTGAACATCGCTAGAAACAGCACTTTATTTTTAAACCATGCGCTTGCATGGTTTTTTATTTCTCATATAGTGGATTAATCAAGTTTTTCTTGAACCACTTTTCTCTCCAGAGGTCAAAATGTTTAAGGGAATTGCGTATTCAGTTTTGGCTTCTGTGACCTTTGGTGTTCTTTATTTTTATACCCAATTTTTAGGTGCATTGGATAGTGAGCAAACCTTTGGTTGGCGCATCATTGCGACCTTGCCATTTTTAACTCTATTTATGTGGTTTAGTGGTGATTTGGGTCATATTAAAACTATTTTCCAAAGAGTATTAGCAAAGCCTAGTTTACTCCTCTTGTTAATACTAACCTCGGTTCTAACCTCTGCGCAATTATGGCTTTTTTTATGGGGGCCGATGCATGGTCGAGGATTGCAGGTTTCGCTTGGTTATTTTCTATTACCTCTTGTACTGGTGCTCGCTGGAAGTGTTTTATATGGAGAAAAACTTTCTAAGTTACAGTGTTTGGCTGTGTTACTCGCAGTGTTTGGTGTAGGACACGAAATGTGGCGTTTGGGGAGTATTGCGTGGGAAACGGCTTTGGTCGCAATAGGTTATGCAGCTTATTTTGTGATTCGAAAAAAAATCAATACTGATAATTTGGGTGGATTTTGGTGGGATCTTATATTGATTTTACCTATTGCAATTTATTTGACACAAACAGGTATCACACCATATTTGAAGTTTTTTGACCATCCAAGTTTAACCTTTATCGTCATGGGCTTAGGCGCATTAAGTGCGATTGGTTTGGGATGTTATCTTTTAGCAAGTCGATACTTACCATTGATTATTTTTGGGTTATTGGGATATTTAGAGCCAGTTTTATTAGCATTAGTGTCTTTGATGTTAGGAGAAAAAATAGGTACAGAAGAGTGGCTTACTTATATACCGATTTGGTTAGCCGTCTTGGTTTTGGTGATCGAAGGGGCGATCCATCTGTATCAACAAAGACTACGTAAACAACATTTGGAATTGAATTTACAACAATATTCAAAACGGCTCAGTGACAATGAGCAAGATTAATATGAGTCTAGTTTTGAACTAAAGGCCTTTAAGCTTCGCATATAAGTAGTACATTCGGTTAATGGTGAGAAACATTAAAATACGTCCATATTCCTTAGGCAGACAGCCAACCTCACCGTTGCAGTTGAAAAAGGGCTCACCAATCCAAGAAATAGGAAAATAGACAATATTTGTGAGTAGCAGTCCAAATAATCCGATAAAGCCCATAGAGACTTCACAAGCAAGAGGAATGCTAATGAGTAATAACCATATTTTAAAATTCATTTTTACCTTGAGTTAGTTAAGTGTTGTAATGAGTTGAAATATAATTTTTGTTATTATATTTCATTAGGTTGGTTTTATTCGATTGGTGATTTTAATTTTTGATCCTACTGTTTGTTGTAGTTATTAGGATCGTGTAAAGGATAACTATATTTATCAGTAGCTTCATCATCCGTATGAGTAAAAATCAACTCAAGCGGGTCATGAAAATGAATATTCACCAAAATTCATAAAAATAATTATAGGTATTTTATGAATTTATAGTCAATTAGTACAAAATCTTAGCTCGTTTAGCAGCTTTTGATTCAATCTTGATGATAATTCTATTACAATAATGGCGTTTTAAAAATTCACGCCCAGTATATATAAATTAGAGGACGTAACTGTGAGCAAAGAAACTATCGTTGCCCTACACGCAGAACACCAAGGTCGTTGGAAAAACCGTGAAGAAATCGCGGAACGTATGATTACATTAATTGGTCAATTGTACCGTGAGAAAAACATCGTGGTTTCTGTTTACGGTCGTTCTTTAATTAACCGTTCAGTAATCCAAATTTTAAAAACTCACCGTCGTACTCGTATGCTTGATGTTGAGCTTTCAGTTGTAAATACGTTCCCTATTTTAGAAGCGTTAATGAAAGTTGAAAACATTGGTTCAGCTGAAGTTGATATCGGCAAACTTGCTGTTGAATACAAGAACCAAGGTGGCGATGTTGATGCATTTGTTGCACAAGCTGTTGCTCCAATCCAAGGTAACTCAACTGCTGCTGAGCCTAAAGATGTTGTTCTTTACGGTTTTGGTCGTATCGGTCGTATCTTAGCGCGCTTAATCATCAGCCAATCTGGTTTGGGTCGTGGTTTAAGCCTTAAAGCAATCGTTGTGCGTAAATCATCTGATGGTGACTTAGCTAAGCGTGCTTCGTTATTACGTCGTGACTCTATTCACGGTACTTTCGACGGTACGATTTCTGTTGATGAAGAAAACGAAGCGATCATCGCAAATGGTCAATTCATCAAAGTAATTTACGCTTCTAGCCCAAGCGAAGTAGATTACACGGCGTATGGCATTGATAATGCACTTCTTATCGACAACACTGGTAAATGGCGTGATGTTGATGGTTTAGCTCTGCATTTACAATGTGCTGGCGTTGCTCGCGTTGTGTTGACTGCACCTGGTAAGGGTGACATGAAGAACGTTGTATTTGGTGTGAACCAAGCTGACATCTTAGATGAAGACAAAATCATCTCTGCTGCAAGCTGTACCACGAATGCAATTACACCTGTATTAAAAGTTTTAGATGACAAATACAAAGTGTTAAATGGTCATGTTGAAACAGTTCACTCATTTACAAATGACCAGAACTTAATCGACAACTACCACAAAGCAGATCGTCGTGGTCGTGCTGCAACATTGAACATGGTTATTACAGAAACTGGTGCGGCAAAAGCAGTTGCAAAAGCATTACCAGCACTTAAAGGTAAGTTAACTGGTAACTCAGTACGTGTTCCAACACCAAACGTTTCTCTTGCTATCTTGAACTTAACTTTAGACAAAGAAGTTGATCGTGAAGAAGTGAACGAATACATTCGTCAAATTTCGATTAACTCTAAGTTACAAGGTCAAATTGGTTATACCAACTCAACAGAAGTTGTATCGAGCGACTTTATCGGTTCTCGTACAGCGGGTGTATTTGATGCACAAGCAACAATCACTTCTGGTAACCGTTTAACTGCGTATGTTTGGTACGATAACGAAGTTGGTTATAGCTGCCAAGTATTACGTATCGCTGAACAAATGTGTGGCGTAAGCTATGCAAAAGTCCCTGCTGAAACAAATGCATAATATTTGTTAGCAAAGCTATACAATAAAAGCCCAGTTTAAACTGGGCTTTTTATTGACTGTACAGAATCTATGCAGATTAAAACATAAAAATCGATGAGAATAACCACAAAGGGAAATGATTTGTTAGGAATACTTCATTGTTGCAGTTTAAACGTGTGCTGGCGATTTTTGGCCTAATTATTGTTGCTAACCTATGTGGTGTTTATATTGCCATGTGGGTATTTAAACATTTTAATATTTATATCCCACTCAAAAATCAAGATGTTGCGATTGATTTACAAGAGCCATTACAAGTTCGTGTAAAAGTGAAAGATGCATTAAATGTAGATGTGGATGGTCGCGTGGATGCAAAAATTCCAATCGATGAGCAACTCAATGTTCCGTTGACACAAACATTAACACCACGGGTGTATTTTGATAATTTGGTGCCGATCAGCACCACAATTCCTGTCAATGAAACGATTAAGGTTAATCAAAGTCTGCCAATCGATACAAAAGTTCAAGTTAAAATTTTAGGTAAAGATGTCACTTTACCCTTGAAAGGGTCTATTCCTTTGCAACTGGATGTGCCGATTAATATCCAAGTTCCTTTAAATCAAAAAGTTCATTTAAAATTTGATGCGCCAGTCCGTACTGTTTTAAAAGAAAATTTAAATATTCCATTAAAAGCACAACTTAATGCCAATATTCCTATTCAAGGCAAATTAAATGTACCTATTACATCTGAGCTAAATGCATCGGTTGACGTAAAAAATACGCTTCCAGTTAAAATTGCTGAAGGGGAGTTGAAAATTCCACTTTCAACGATGTATTTGGATCGTGTTAAAACTCAACCTGTAGATGAGCCTGCAAAACCACGTGACGTAAAAATAGGTGAATAATGGATATCACCAAATCAATTAAAAGCTTTGTGATCAGTTTTGTAATACTCACAACGTTAGTTGCGATCTTGTTTTGGTTGTATTTGAATATACAAGCATCTTTGATTGTTTCTGCACAACAGGCGGATATCCGCCTGCCTGAATCATTGGCTACA
Source organism: Acinetobacter sp. YQ_14 (assembly GCF_043102985.1). Lineage (NCBI taxonomy): Bacteria > Pseudomonadati > Pseudomonadota > Gammaproteobacteria > Moraxellales > Moraxellaceae > Acinetobacter > Acinetobacter sp. YQ_14. The sequence goes on from NZ_JBICJJ010000004.1 coordinate 70,692, forward strand.
CAAATTCAGGTGGGTGATCATTTACGAGTAAAATCACAGGGTCAACTCAATACAACCTTGGATATTGATCGAACTCTACAACTTCCTTTGAAAGGTAAATATTTAGCGGATTTAAGTTTTGAAGTAGAAACACCGATTACCGTAAATATTAACTATGAAACAATGCTCAAAGTTGATCAGGTCATGCCTGTTGAAACGAGTACTGACTTAATTTACCAAAATAAACTATTACCGAAATTTCCATTAAAACTAGATGTACCCGTAAAGCTCGACATTCCATTTCAATTGAAGCGGACGTATACCGTTCCTGTAAAAATCGTATTTAGTGGCCCTGTTCATTTTGGATTTGATGAATCAGTAAATTTACCTGTGAAACATCAGTTTAAACCAAGCTTTTATATGAATGATGCGGTGAATATGAGTAATATCTCATCTTTTAATGCCACGATGTTTAACTCAGTTCAGCAAACTAAAGCGAATTTAGATATGCAGATGGAGTTGCCATTGAAGAATGTGAAACCTTAATAGAAATAAAAATCTTTTTTAATGTTTGATACGTATTTGCTGATTATTCTATTCGAGAAATTTTATAAAATGTGGCAAAATAGTCCGCTTTTAAGATTTCAGAGGATTGGCACATGCGCTTTGTTGATGAAGCAGTCATAACCGTAGAGGCTGGCGACGGTGGCAATGGCGTAGCCAGTTTTCGCCGTGAAAAATTTGTCCCTTTTGGTGGCCCAGATGGTGGTGATGGTGGACGTGGCGGAAGTATTTATATTCAGGCCGATGATGACACTAGCACGCTCGTAGACTACCGATATACGCGTCGATTCCGTGCTGAACGTGGTAAAAATGGTTCAGGTGCGAATTGTTCTGGTCGTGGCGGTGAAGATGTCATTTTAAAAGTACCTGTAGGTACGACCATTGTTGATACAGAATCAGGCGATATTATTGGTGACTTGGTTGCTGATGGTCAACGTGTGAAAGTTGCAAACGGTGGTGATGGTGGTTTAGGAAACACACACTTTAAATCATCGACTAACCGTGCTCCACGTAAATGTACCCATGGTATCAAAGGTGAATACCGTGAAGTACGTTTAGAACTTAAAGTACTTGCTGATGTCGGCTTACTCGGTATGCCAAATGCGGGTAAATCAACATTTATTCGTGCAGTCAGTGCAGCAAAACCGAAAGTTGCTGATTATCCATTTACGACAATGGTGCCAAACTTAGGTGTGGTCGATGCTGATCGCCATCGTTCGTTTGTAATGGCTGATATTCCAGGCTTGATCGAAGGTGCAGCAGAGGGTGCAGGTCTAGGGATTCGTTTCCTTAAACACTTGGCTCGTACACGTATTCTTTTGCATATTGTTGATGTTCAACCAATTGATGGTTCTGACCCAGCACACAATGCAAGAGCAATTTTAGGTGAGTTATTAAAATTCTCTCCGACATTGGCAAAACTTCCTGTGGTTCTTGTATTAAATAAGCTTGATCAAATTCCTGAAGAGTCAAGAGAAGAGTGGTGTCAGCACATTCTTGATGAGTTGCAATGGACTGGTCCAGTATTCAAAACTTCTGGTCTTATGTCAGAAGGAACCAAGGATGTGGTTTATTACTTAATGGATCAAATTGAACAACAACGTGAACGCGAAGTTGAAGATCCAGAGTACGCGGCAGAGATTAAAGCATTCCGTGAGCAGCTTGAAGCTGAGACACGTGAACAAACCATCGCAGCAAAAGAAGCATATCGTGCAATGCGTAAAGCTCAGCGTGAAGCTGACTTTGACGATGATGAAGACTTTGATGACGATGAAGATGATGGCGGCGTAGAAAGCATCTACGTTCGTGACTAGTAAACCGAGGAAGAAATGATAGAAGTGGTCGATGGGCAACGTCAGCTCAATGCGTGTAAACGAATCGTTGTTAAAATCGGATCATCTTTACTTACTGCAAATGGGCAAGGTCTAGATCTAAATGCAATTTCGCATTGGGCGAAACAAATTGCTGATCTACACAATGCTGGACATGAGATTATTTTAGTGTCTTCAGGCGCAGTAGCAGAAGGGATGGTACGCATGAAGCTTGCGAGTCGACCCACCGATCTACCCAGTTTGCAAGCTTGTGCAGCCATCGGACAGATGGGTTTGATTCATACTTGGTCTAGTGTATTAGAGCAGCATGGTATCCAAACAGCACAAGTCTTATTGACGCACGATGATCTTGCTGATCGTCGTCGTTATCTGAACTCATGTGATGCCTTACAAAATTTGATTGATTGGCGTGTTATTCCTGTCATAAATGAAAATGATACTGTTTCTACAGATGAAATTCGATTTGGTGATAATGATACGTTAGCAGCCATGGTTGCGGGTCAAGTTCATGCAGAGTTGTTGATTATCTTAACTGATCAACAAGGTATGTTTGATTCTGACCCAAGAAGTAATCCAAATGCGAAGTTGTTCTCCGCTGTTCGCGCTTTAGATGACACTCTGTTTGAAATGGCGGGTGGTGGTGGTGTGCTTGGTCGTGGCGGTATGGTAACCAAAGTTCGTGCTGCAAGATTGGCTGCAAAGTCTGGCTGCCCGACGCTAATCGCAAGCGGTGAAAGTGATAATGTTTTGGCTCGTTTAATGGCGGGTGAAATGTTAGGCACTTTATTTACTACGGATAATGATCGTGTCACAGCGCATCAGCAATGGTTAGCAGCACATCTACAAACAGCTGGCCGCTTAGTGATCGACGATGGGGCAGTTGAGGCAATTAAGCTCAAACATCGTAGTTTATTGCCTGTCGGTGTGAAAGACATTCAAGGGCATTTTGCGCGTGGTGACGTGGTTGAATGTATTGATCAGCGTGGCAGTCGTGTCGCTGTTGGTCGAGTTAATTTTAGTTCAACTTCAGCCGAGCGAATCAAAGGTTTATCTTCTGAAAAAGTCTATCAAGTTTTAGGTGAAGCACGTTCTTTAGAAATGATTCATCGCGATCATATGGCGATTTATTAAATTGATGAAAAGAAAAAAAGCTCGTATTCAGCGAGCTTTTTTTATATTTCACTCATGTTTTCGCAAATCTTGGGTGCCTGTGGTTTTAATTTTGGTAAAGCTTTTTCTTCGCCTACCATATATGCATAATCTGCAATCGATAACATTTCTAAATCTTCTTCGCTATTGCCATATGCATAGATAAATTGATAATCAGATAGTTGATATTGCTGCATAATTCGAAATTTTTTTTGCTCACAGCTACAATCTTCTGATCGATAAAAGCCTGTTAATAATCCATTTTTATATTCTGTTTCAGTGCAAATTAATTCAATATTTAAATACTTGCAGATATAGGTTAAATACAGATCAATTGAGGCTGAAACTAACACAACTCGATCCCCACGCTGTTGGTGGAGTTTTAGCTGATGCAGCAAATCAGGATCAAGTTTTTTAATTAGTTTTTGCGCATATTCTTGGGCTAGTTTATCCACAAAATCTAAAGGTATATCTTTAAACATGCTTTGATATAAACGTGGTCTCATTGCATGTGCTGGATATAGCTTTAAATAATAGGCTTGAATCCAAGGGAGGATTTTCAGCCCATTTTTTACAATATGACGTTTTGAAAGGGTATAGAAAATAAACCCAGTAAAGCTGTCTTTGGGATAAAGTGTTCCATCGAAATCAAATAAAGCAAGATTTATAGTTTTATTCGTTTCGCTCTTTGCATGCATGATTCATATCTTCCATTTACACGGCTAGCAAACCAATTTGTATTGTAGTCACGGCTTAATTTAGGCCCAGAAATGACGACTTGCGGCATCACCGCATACATTGGTTCTTTATTGGTTTTATTCTGATAAAGTTTTTGTAGAGCTAAATAAGTTTGCGTATCTTCAAATTTCTTTTCCTTTTCTTTTTTCAAGTCAGAGCGAATTTGTCTTGGTGTAACGAGCACGTTATTTTGTGCAAATGCAGCGATTAGCTCTTTTTCAGTTTGGCTTTGTGTTGCTTTGATGCCGCCATCTTTGTTGTACAGTAATAAATCACCATCCAAACTAATTTCAGTATCCGTGAGCGCATTTAACATAGACTGAAACGCAGCGTTACGGCTGGAATACATGCCTGAGTTATAGTCAGCAAAACGATAGATTGCTTTGTCATAATCCGCAGGGTATTCCATCAAGCGATGAATACCATAATATAAGCCGCCATATTGGGTATAAAGATCATTACGCAATTCAGCGATGTTTCCACTTTGGCGTTTATGTTCTTTTGCGTAGTTAATATGGACTTGCATAGAACCCAGAGTGGTAATTGGATTCATCTTTTCGCCAATGTCTTGACCAACCAGCTTAGCTGCACCTGTGAGTGCACTCACATGATAGTGCTGAGACATGTAGTCAAAAATTTCACGATAAAGTAGATCAAGTTCGCGCTCAGTTTTTACTTTACGCATTTGGCTCATGTAATTATTTTCTGGTGTTGGTTGGTTTTTGAGAACATCTTCAAAATAACCAGCAACAGTTCCCCCAATCATTTCGCCTAATTTTGCTTCAAACTTTTCATTTAAGCGTGTGTTGATCTCTTGAACAGCTTTTTCACCTAAACCTGGAACTGTTGGATCAGCAACAAAGTTCGACTCTTGGTCAACCACAGCAACAATACTGCATACATTTTGTTTGGTTTTTGGAATTTTGAGTTGTTCCATAATGTCGAAGATGTCCTGTGACCAAGACTGACGACCATGAACGCGAGGTGGAATGACTTTCTGAATTTGTTCAGCTTCCATTTCAGGTTCTTTATTATTTGACCACCATGAACTATCTCCACAAGCCACTAAACTGATACAAGCAGTAAGCATGCTAAGTGTTTTGATGAATGGACGAGCAGAAGAGGGTTTATTCATAATCTGGACAGCACCGCATAAAAAGATGAGCTGAATGGGCGAATGAAGTATACTATGTTGATCAGAATTTGTAAGAAAATATATGTATATTGGTTCATATCAACTGTCAAATAATTTGATTGTTGCTCCAATGGCAGGTGTTACTGACCGTCCATTTCGCTCGTTATGTAAATACTTTGGTGCTGGTCATGCGGTTAGTGAAATGATGACTGCGGACAAAACCTTGCGTATGAGTAAAAAGAGCCTATATCGGGCAAATTTTGATGGTGAACTTGCACCTATATCAGCACAAATAGCGGGTTCTGATCCTGAACAACTTGCTGAAGCCGCACGTTATCAAGTTGCAAATGGCGCCCAAATTGTTGATATCAATATGGGATGTCCTGCCAAGAAAGTTTGTAATAAGCTTGCAGGATCTGCGTTGTTACAAGATGAAGATTTAGTCGCTCGAATTTTAGATACGGTTGTTGCTGCTGTTGATGTCCCTGTAACGTTAAAAACGCGGTTAGGTTTTTTAAACGGACATGAAAATATTCTACGAGTCGCAAAGCGTGCAGAACAGGCAGGTATTGCCGCATTAGCTTTGCATGGTCGTACTCGTGAAGACATGTATTTAAATACCGCGCGTTACGAGTTAATCAAACAAGTTAAAGAAACGATTCATATTCCTTTAATTGCGAATGGCGATATTGATAGTCCTGAAAAAGCTAAATATGTTTTAGATTACACGGGTGCAGATGCCATTATGATTGGGCGTGCAGCACAAGGACGACCTTGGATTTTCCGAGAAATTGCACATTATTTGAAAACAGGTGAGCATTTAGCTGCACCAGATATTGCTGAAGTGAAAGATGTTTTGTTAGGCCATTTGGCTGAGTTATATCAGTTTTATGGTGAATATTCTGGATGTCGTATTGCACGTAAACATATTGCTTGGTACACCAAAGGCTTGCGTTCTAGCAATGAGTTTCGCCAAAGTATGTATAAAGTTGAGAGCACAGTCGATCAAGCTAAAGTTGTTGAGGCTTACTTTGATCAGTTGCTTGATCAAGGTCAACGTATGAGTGATGTGCAAGTTGAACAAGTCAACTTATTAGAAATTAAATAATCTATTTTTGTTTATCATTAAAAAAGCCTGCAATTTTGATTGCAGGCTTTTTCTTACTCTAAGTGAGAGGTAATTTTCTGCAAAATTTGCAGGATCACATCAAACTCACTTTGGAGTGGGGTACTTTTCCGTGTTACCAATGCCAATGTACGGCTTGGCGCATCTTCAATAGATTTCACAGCAATATCTTCATTGAAATGAATCATACTGTTTTTTAGTGCAATTTCTGGAAGTAGGGTAAAGCCTAAATCAGAAGACACCATTTCAACGAGTGTTGGAAGCGAACTTGCTTTCAAGCGGTGATCATTTTTACGTTCGCCAACAGGACATGCGCTTAAAGCGTGGTCACGTAAACAATGACCTTCTTCAAGTAACATTAAACGCGTCAAATCAAGATCATCGAGCGAATTGGCATTTGCTGCATTCGTGTCTTTTTTATTGTAAACAAGAAATAGATGTTCTTTGGCAATTTCTTCAACTTTCAAACTACGTGTATCAAAAGGGAGCGCAAGAACGATCATATCTAAATTACCATGTTCAAGCTTTTCTACAATCTTTTCACTTTGTGCTTCATGTAGATGTAATTGAATTTTAGGTAACTGTTGATGAACTTCATCAAGAAGCTGAGTCAGAATAAATGGTGCAATCGTTGGAATAATCCCAAGATGCAAATCACCTGTGAGAGGTTCGCTCATCTCTCGACTCAAGCGCATTAAGTCTTGAGCGTCCGCAAGTAATACGCGTGCTCGAGCTACAACTTGCTCACCGAGTGGGGTTAAGCGGACGTTTTGACGATCACGTTCAACTAGGACGCCACCCAATAGACGCTCTAACTCCATAATGCCGCCCGATAACGTCGATTGGGTGACAAATGAACGGCGCGCTGCTTCAGTAAAATGTAAAGTTTCTGACAACGTAACTAAATATGATAGCTGTCTTAATGAGGGTAATGCAGCCATAGTGTCCTAGTGTGATGATCTAAAATGATGAGCAAACAAACCGCTAAGTTGTGGAATGAAATGAGCAGGAATATCATGCCCCATTCCTTGAATTAATTCAAACTTAGCACCAGAAATCGCTTTTGCAACCGCTTTCCCGTGACTCGGCGGTAACAATCGGTCTTTAGAGCCATGTACCACCAAGGTCGGTTGAATAATATTCTTGTTCAATGGTAATAATGAACCTGTACATAATATTGCTAAAAACTGTTGAAGTACACCCGCTGGATAAAAACTACGGCGATATAATTTGCGAATAGTTTGAATTGCTTCTACTTGGTTCACATAACCAGGAGAGCCAATGATGTGAAATACTTTTAAACTATGATTTACAATTGAATCTTCATCATGCGCTTCAGGCTTACCCAATAAGCTAAATAACTGCTTAGGAAACGGAGGAGGGAGTAAGGGTTGGTTGTTGCTCGTAAATAGTAGTCCGATTTTTTCTACTTTTTCTGGATATTTTGCAGCAACGATTTGAGAAATCATCCCACCCATTGAAGCACCTAGAATATAGGTTTTTTCTAGGCCAAGCTGATCAATTAACATGGCAACATCATCTGCCATGTCATACAGTGTATAAGGTGCACCTTGATTCGCAAGACCAAACATAAAGCGACTCATTAATTTCATGGTATTGAGTCTTTGACCTTTATGGCGAACTTTTGAAGATAAGCCAATATCACGGTTATCAAATCGAATAACGCGAAAACCTTGATCAATTAAGGATTTACAAAAGAAATCTGGCCAAAACAGCATCTGAGCACCTAAACCCATAATCAATAAGATTGTTGGATGTTCAGGATTTCCACCCATTTCTACATGTAATTCAATGCCATTACCCAAGGTAACTTTAGTTTCTTGCATAAATGGAGCATATGGTGACACGTTGAATTGTAGGGCACTGTTCATGGCATTCATTCCAAATTGAATTATTTTTATAAACAATATTTAGAGAGTTTATTGGAAGTCATTTTACAATAAACTCTCGTATTTAAACCTTAAATTTGAGCAGGAATCAAGTCAGGTACAAGTTTGGTCAACGTTAAACGTTGTTTCCCTGCCGTTGCCCCTAACAGAACAAAACCTCTCAATGTGCCAGCAGCATCAGCCGCTTTCGCAATCATACCATCATCAAATTCTTCAGTTTCCCAGCTAACATCTACATCTAATGGTGCTGGTAGAACGGTTAATGGAGCAGCAGGTGTTTTCACTGCGACTGGCATAGCAGGGTAGTGTACAGCGGTACTTTGTCCGCTAAGTGTTTTTGCTAATGCTCGTGCTTGTTGCATGATTGGCATCACAAATGGAAGTAATGTTCCATTGACTTCAGCACAGTCACCAACTGCATAGATATCAGGTTGATTGGTTTCTAATAGCGTATTAGTAATGATGCCGCGGCTAGTTTGAATATCTGCTGATTTTGCTAATGCTGTATTTGGTTGTAAACCAATGGCTGAAAGTACGATATCTGCAACTAAAGTTTGACCGTTTGCCAATGTTACAGCGTAGTCTTCACCATCATTAATTTTAGTTACTTTTTCAACTGTTGTAGAAAGGGCAAATTTAATGCCTGCTTGTTCTAAGTTGGTTTGAAATGCCTCTGCAACGTGGTTTGGTAATAAACGACCTAATGGTTGTGGCGCTAGATCAATGACAGTCACATCATAGTCACTATGCAATAAATCATTGGCAAATTCACAACCAATTAAACCAGCACCTAAAATAACGACACGCTTATCTTTACGTTTTGCAAGATTTTCTCGGAAAGCACGATAGTCAATCAATGAGTTCACAACATGAATATCATCACTGCCATCACCCGCAATCGCAAGACGAATTGGGTTAGCGCCTACAGCCAAAACAAGTTTTGAATAGGGTTGAGTGATTGTCTCACCATTTTTTTCTAATATTAGCTCATGGCTTTCAGCTTTGATTTCTTTTACCCACGTTTCTGCTTCGATACGCATATTTAACTGGGTTGCCATTTTTGCTGAGTCACCTAAAGCAATTTGTTCAGGCGCTTTATTTCCGGCAAAAGCATTGGATAATGTTGGTTTTGCATAATTTACCGCATCATCCGCACAGATCATAACAAGTTCTTGTTCAGGGCTGAGTTTGCGAAATTCTCTTGCAACGGTATAACCAGCCATACCTGATCCGATAATGACGATAGGATGCATGATATTCTCCAATATTTTTCCATTAGTAAAACAAATGATAAGAAAAAAGACCATGATCATTATCATGGCCTTTTAGAATGATTTAGATTTCGACCATTTCAAAATCAGCTTTTGAAACGCCGCAATCTGGGCAAGTCCAATCATCAGGGATATCTTCCCATTTAGTACCTGCTGCAATGCCGTCTTGTGGCCAACCTTCTGCTTCGTCGTAAATCCACCCACAAACGATACATTGATATTTTTTCATGTGACTCTCCAAACTGATAGGTATGCTCAAGTTGCCTTTCAGTAAAACTATTCCATAATGTCGTTATGATCGCAGCAATAGAACTAACTTGTGTTGATCAGGAGTTAGATTTTTACGCAGAACGACATTTAAGTAAAGCAAATGCAAGAGTTTAATCATTTATGTAAAAAGTGATATGGCAATTTCAGCTGAAACTCTTGTTATTTGAGCAATTACTCTAATTTTTTGTAAAATAATTTTTGTTATATCTTAAAAAAATCAGTAAACGTATAGATATAGTATGAATAAAAAATAAACATTTGAAACTGTATTATCATGGGGTATTAGAATAATTAAGGAGAGTAATACATGGAAACTTTATCTTTTAATATAAAAATCTATGCCTCCAGACAGAAAGTTTGGGATGTTTTATGGACACCTGAAAGTTATCAAACTTGGACAAAATTTTTTGCTTGTAACTCGACGATGCAATCAGACTGGAAAGAAGGTGGAATAACTTATTTCTATAGTGGAGAAGGTGATGGGATGATTTCGACGATAGAAAGCTTAAACGAACCACAAGAAGTGATATTCAAACATTTGGGAATGATCAAAGACGGTAAAGAGGATACTGAAAGTGATGAGGTTAAAGCTTGGTCAGGAGCTTTGGAAAAGTATTTATTATTCGATTTGGATGGTATTACACAACTTCATGTTGAAGTTGATATACAGCCTGAATATGCAGAATTTATAAATAAAGGCTTTGATCAAGGGCTTGCCATGGTTAAGCATTTGGCTGAAAAATAATAAAGAGTCTGTTAATTTTTGATGGAGTAAAACGAGCCTATCACGCTTGGGAATTGATAATGATTTGTTTTTTTCTCAATTGTCTAGCTGAAACGATACGAAAATCGGTTGTTATCTGCTATCCTATGCGACTTCATTTTTACTTAGCTCGAGGCAGAGATGACGCAACAAAACGCTCAATCGACTTCTGAACAAACTCTTTCCGAAAACGATTTAATCGCACAGCGTCATGCCAAATTAAAGCAAATCCAAGAGACTGCCAAACAAAACGGCAAGAGTCCTTGGCCAAATACATTTAAGCGTGAGCATTATACTGCTGACCTACAAGAACAATTTAAAGATCAAGACAAAGCACAAATCGAAGGTGCTGAAAAAGTTTATGTAAAAGTTGCTGGTCGTGTCATGTTAAACCGCGGGTCATTTATTGTGATCCAAGATATGACAGGTCGTATTCAACTTTATGTAGACCGTAAAGGTTTACCAGTAGATGTTTTAGAAACGATCAAAAGTTTAGACCTTGGTGATATTATTGCTGCTGAGGGTTATATTGGCCGTTCAGGTAAAGGTGACTTATATGTTCACCTTGAAGGCTTTGAACTTTTGACAAAGTCTCTACGTCCTTTACCAGATAAGTTTCATGGTTTAACGGATACTGAAGCGAAGTACCGTAAACGTTATTTAGATTTAATCGTAAACGAAGAAACAAGAAAGACATTTGAAATTCGTGCCCAAGTGGTTGCAGGTATTCGTGCATTTTTAAGTAATGAACGTTTCATGGAAGTTGAAACGCCAATGATGCATGTGATTCCTGGTGGTGCTTCCGCAAAACCATTCGTAACCCATCACAATGCATTAGATATGGAGCTTTACTTACGTATTGCACCTGAGCTTTATTTGAAGCGTTTAGTGGTTGGTGGTTTTGAGCGTGTTTTTGAAATTAACCGTAACTTCCGTAATGAAGGTGTTTCAACGCGCCATAACCCTGAATTTACGATGATTGAATTCTACCAAGCGTATGCTGATTATAAAGATTTGATGGCATTGACTGAAAATATGCTTGAGAAACTTGCTGTAGATATCTTAGGTTCAACAGATGTACCTTATGGTGATGAAGTTTATAGCTTCAAAGGCCCATTCAAGAAGATCTCGATGTTTGATGCAATTCTTGAACATAACCCTGACTTCACACCTGAAAATGTAAATGATCGTGAGTTCTTAGCTAAATTTACTCAAGACGTATTAAAAGAGCAGGTTAAGCCGGGCTTTGGTTTAGGTAAATTACAAACGATCGTGTTTGAAGAAACAGTTGAGACGAAACTTCGTCAACCAACATTCATTACTGAATACCCTGCGGAAACTTCACCACTTGCACGTCGTAATGATGATAATCCGCACATTACGGATCGTTTTGAATTCTTCATTGGTGGCCGTGAGTTGGCAAATGGCTTCTCGGAATTAAATGATCCAATTGATCAAGCTGAACGATTCCAAGCTCAAGTCGCAGAAAAAGATGCAGGCGACGATGAAGCAATGCATTATGATGCTGACTTTATTGAAGCACTTGAATATGGTTTACCACCAACGGCGGGTGAGGGTATTGGTATTGATCGTTTAGTGATGCTTTTTGCCAATGCACCAAGTATTCGTGATGTATTGTTATTCCCTCATATGCGTCGTAAAGACTAATTTGCCGTTGTTTAATGTTGAAAAGCCACTTTTTAGAAGTGGCTTTTTTGTTTCTTAGGTTAAGAAATGTAATTGTTTGGTTTGAGGATTGAAATTCATGTTCAAAAAAACGATTATGTGCTCATAAATAAACTTGAGAACAGTTTGGATATGTTTCTAAAAAAATCGCTTTGCATCGCATTATTTGCTTCTTTTTCATCGACGATATTTGCGCAAGGTTTAGTGCTCAATGATGAAAATTTACGTACCGATTTAAACTGGTTAAATCAACAAGGTGTGATTCAAATCAGTACTTCGACTTGGCCTTTAAGTGGTGATGAAATCCAAAGAGCATTGTCTCAAGCACAAGTGAGCAATAACACGCAACAAAAGGTTGTGAATTCAGTGCTCAATACCTTGCAAGCGGATAACGCAACTGTGAAAGTAGGGTTACATGCTGGAACTGATCTAAAAACAGTACCTCAAGCATTTGGCGATAATCAAAAATCTCAATACCAAGCAGCAGTTGAATTCAATGCGGGTGGTGAGAATTGGGATGCTAAGATTCGTGTCAATGGTGAAAAAGACCCGCTAATTGACAATGGGCATGATGTCAATGTTGAAGGTTCATATATCGCTGGAAAACTTTGGAATCAGTGGGTTGTTGCTGGTCAAATCCCAACTTACTGGGGTCCTGGGCATGATGGTAGCTTGATTCGTGGTGATGCAAGTCGTCCTGTTTATGGTGTGACAGTTCAGCGTGCTGTACAAAATGCCTTTGAAACAAAGTGGTTGTCTTGGATTGGACCATGGCAGTACCAAGCATTTGCTGGTCAATTAGATGACTACAAAGCTGTTCCTGATACAAAGTTAATAGGTTTACGTTTAACAGCACGTCCGTTCCCAGCATTAGAGTTAGGTGCTTCTCGAGCAATTCAATGGGGTGGTGAGGGGCGTCCTGAAAGCTTAAGCTCGTTATGGGATGCATTTACGGGTACTAAGGATAACGGTGGTACAGGTAAAGCTGATCCATCAAATCAAATTGCAGGATTTGATGGTCGATTATTCTTACAGCCTTTATTTGATGTTCCTGTAAGTTTATATACTCAATTTGTAGGTGAAGATGAAGCAGGTGGATTACCTGCTAAATATATGTATCTTGGTGGTGCAGATTTTTCTTCTAGCTATAAAAATATGCCATATCAACTTTATGCTGAGTGGGCTGATACACGTACTAACGGAAAAGCTCAAGGGATTTCGTATAGCCATACCACTTATAAAGATGGTTATTATCAGCATGGTTTCCCGTTAGGACATGCGATGGGTGGTGATGGTCAGATGTATTCTGTTGGTGGTGATATTCGTTTTGATGTAATGAATCGTCTTAGCGGAAGAGTGATGTATGCAAAAGTAAGTCAGACTCAACGAGTTGAAGATAATAATGCTGCATTCCCACAAGCAGATACAATTAAAGGTTTAGATGTTACGTGGACACATTATTTAAAACCTACGATTCCATTGAAAATTAATGGTTGGGTAAGTGACTCGGATGTAAATGGCAATGATGGCGGTGTTTCTGTCGGTGTTGAAATTCCATTAGAACGTAATATGTTCCGATTCTAAGATATGAATAAAAAAGAAGCCTGAAGGCTTCTTTTTTATTGTCTTAAATCATGTGAAATAAGATGTAAATTTTATCTCATCATAAAGATGCATATCATAATTTTGCATATTTATATGAAAAAACAAGCTAAAGAAGTCCGTCTAAATTATTATAATGAATAACCTTTACTGGATTATTCATTAACTTCTAGTAAGAACCTTGATATCACGAAAAATTGGAGTTGTTATGGCACTCGTTCCTCCACACGGTCTTCCAAGTGGTGGTGTAAGACCACTTATAGATTTTATGGGCAACATGAATAAAGGAGGAAGCCTACATGACTGAAAATAGATTAACTCACCTCAAACAACTTGAGGCGGAAAGTATTCACATCATTCGTGAAGTAGCGGCTGAGTTTGAAAATCCTGTAATGCTTTACTCAATCGGTAAAGATTCTGCGGTTATGTTACATCTTGCATTAAAAGCATTCTATCCAGCAAAACTTCCATTTCCTTTATTGCATGTTGATACAGGTTGGAAGTTCAAAGACATGATTGCATTTCGTGACAACATGGCAAAAACACATGGCTTTGATTTGATCGTACATCAAAATGTTGAAGGCCGCGAAGCGGGTATTAATCCATTTGATCATGGTAGTTCAAAATATACAGATATCATGAAAACACAAGGCTTAAAGCAAGCTTTGGACAAATATCAGTTTGATGCTGCATTTGGTGGTGCGCGTCGTGATGAAGAAAAATCACGTGCTAAAGAACGTGTTTATTCATTCCGTGATAGCAAACACCGTTGGGATCCTAAAAATCAGCGTCCAGAACTTTGGAATCTTTACAACGGTAAAGTAAACAAAGGCGAAAGTATTCGTGTGTTCCCTTTGTCTAACTGGACTGAGTTAGATATTTGGCAGTATATCTATTTAGAAAATATTCAAATTGTTCCTCTTTATTTCTCTGCTGTACGTCCAGTAGTTGAGCGTAGTGGTACGTTGATCATGGTAGATGATGAACGTATGCGTTTGAAAGAGGGTGAAGTTCCACAAATGAAATCAGTACGTTTCCGTACACTTGGTTGCTACCCGTTAACAGGTGCAGTTGAGTCTGAAGCGGATACATTACCTGAAATTATCCAAGAAATGCTTTTAGCAACAAGTTCAGAGCGTCAGGGTCGAATGATTGATCATGATGAGGCTGGCTCAATGGAAAAGAAAAAGCAGGAAGGTTATTTCTAATTTCCTTAAGCGAATCCCTCTTTAAAGAGAGGGATTTAGGGAGATGAAAACCGATTTCTAAAGAATATGTGGAGTTTTGAGCAATGTCTCATCAATCAGATCTTATTAGCCAAGACATCTTGGCGTATTTAAACCAGCATGAAAATAAAGACTTATTGCGCTTTTTAACATGCGGTAATGTAGATGATGGTAAAAGTACTTTAATTGGTCGTCTTCTTTATGATTCTAAACTGATTTATGAAGATCAATTGCAAGCGGTTACCCGCGACAGTAAGAAGGTCGGTACCACTGGTGATGCACCTGACCTTGCTTTACTTGTAGATGGTTTACAAGCTGAACGTGAGCAAGGTATTACCATTGATGTTGCTTATCGTTATTTCTCAACTGAAAAACGTAAGTTCATTATTGCTGATACACCAGGGCATGAGCAGTACACGCGTAACATGGCAACAGGCGCATCGACTGCTGATCTTGCGATTATCTTGATTGATGCGCGTTATGGTGTCCAAACACAAACACGTCGTCATTCATTTATTGCAAGCTTGTTAGGTATTAAAAATATCGTTGTTGCGATCAATAAAATGGATTTGGTCGAGTTCTCAGAAGCGCGTTTCAATGAAATTCAAGTTGAATATGATGCATTTGTGAATCAACTTGGCGATCGTCGTCCTGAAAATATTTTATTTGTTCCAATTTCTGCACTGAATGGTGATAACGTCGTTAATCCATCAGCAAGTACGCCGTGGTACAAGGGTGAAACCTTGATGAGCATTCTTGAATCAGTGGAAATTAAGCGTGAATCGAACAAACAGGAATTCCGTTTCCCTGTTCAATATGTGAACCGTCCTAACCTTGATTTCCGTGGTTTTGCTGGAACAATTGCACTAGGCGAAATTCGTGTTGGCGATGAAATCGTTGCATTACCATCGGGCAAGAAATCAACAGTAAAAGAAATTGTTACTTTTGATGGAAATCTTGAACAAGCTGCTGCGGGTCAAGCTGTTACCTTAACGCTCAATGATGAAATTGATATTTCTCGCGGCAACGTACTTGTGCGTGCTGGTGAGCAACCTTTGATTTCACGTAGTGTGCGTGCTTCAGTGGTTTGGATGAATGAGCATCCTTTAGTAAAAGGGAAGTTGTACAACGTAAAAATTGGTACGCAAACAGTTCCTGCCAAAGTCACTGCAATTAATTTCCGTGTAAATGTTAATACACTTGAGCACACACAGGTTGAAGAGCTTGAGCTGAATGCGATTGCTGATGTAGTGGTTGAGTTCGATGCGCCAGTGGTCTTTGACCAATATCAAGACAGTCGTTACACAGGCTCATTTATCTTTATTGATCGTTTAAGCAACGTGACTGTCGGTGCTGGTATGGTTGAAGCGGCAGTTGAATGGACAGCGCATAGCAATCCTGTGACCGCGGAAGATCGTGCTGCTCGTTTAGGGCAAAAGCCTGCGGTGATTGGTGTGTCAGCATCGTTGATCGAGAAAGCTCAAGCTTTAGAAAGCTTATTGATTCAACAAGGTGTGGTTGCGATTGCGAAAGCCAATTTAACGGCTGAGCAAATTGCATTGTTACGTGAAACAGGTATTGTAATTATCACTACGGCTGTTGACGGTACAGATACGGAAATTACCGCTGAAACGGTTGATGAAGCCGCTGAAAAAGTGGTGGAATTGGTCCGTCTTTAATGGATTGAGTCAATTGAAAAAACCCGCTTAGGCGGGTTTTTTATTTTTGAATTAGACATTTTAGAATGCATTTTTAGATAATTTAAAAATATATTCTTGAATATCTTTTGGATAGTTGTGGATTAAAGCGATAAGCATTTGTTTATCCCCTTGATACAAAGCACGAGTTGCTTCTTCATAATTTGGCATATTGCCTAACATCGCTAACATAAAGCGATCAGTTGCCTGTTTTGCCAGCATTTTATTGCTTTCAGAGTTTGGATCATCCAGTTCTTTATCAATCAATTTGCGAATAGTCGCAGAAGCACTGGCACTCTGCTGGTCTAGCCAATCCCAATGCTTTTTCTGTAAGGTGATTTCTCGAGAAATTACCCCAAGTTTCGGACGTCCAACTTTTTTAGTGGGTTCAGGTTCAGCATATCGCTCACGAATTTCTTGTTCAGAGCCAGTGTAATCAAAATCAATTTGCCTGCCATTTTGATCATTAAAAATCAAAATATTCTCAGTCGTTTCTTGAAGTTGTTTAATCTTTAAGATGAGTTCCATCATTTCACCACTTGCAAGATAGTGATCACCTGAAAAAGCGGTATAGGTTGTTGAACTATTCATATTCTAAAAAACTAATTTTATACGGGTAAAACAATATTATCAGGGTAAAAATATTTTTGCAAATCTTACTGTAGGATAGGTGTCATTCATATTATTTTTTTAATGATGGATGGAGTAAATGAACAGATTGAAAATTAGTAAGCGAACGATGCAATTTTAAATTTTTATTCTGCTTTGATATGGCTTTTATGAGACAATATCCTTTCATATTTTTTGTATTTGGACTCCCATGACTGATTATTCTCCAGAATCTTTAAGCGATATCGAAGTTTTAGACATTTTACAGTCTATGAAAAAAGATGTGCTTGATAGTGAAGCAAAAGAGATAATTCGTAATGGTGGGAAAGCTGGGCGTCAAGAATCACACAAACAAGCTTTAGTAGCGCTAAATACAAGTTTTGAAGAAAAATTTGTTGAAGCTGTGACACTTGCTTTGGGATTAAATGCGGGGCAGGCGAAAAAAATACGTTATAAGAAAGATCGTGTTCGTATCTTGAAAGTACGTGGTATTGATTATCTTGCGATTGATGGTGCGGAAACAGCACAAGTATTATCTCAAATTGCACAGGCAATTACCCGTGAGGATGCAATTGTGACAGAAGGCTTACACAATATTTTTCCATTTTGGAAAGAAGGATGGCCGATGGTACAATTTGACAATGCTTATAAAATCTTGGCTGAAGACATTTCGATCCACTACCAAGCAACTTTAGATCAGCTTATTGCTTTATATGGTGGAAATTAATTTCTATTCAAGTTTAGAATGATGTAAATCAAATCATTAAAATAACAAGGATGTTGGCTTTATGAATCAACAATTAGAATTACCGCAAGAGGCGTTACAAGCATTGCGATCGGGGCAGTTGATAGAGGCAATTAAAATAACTCGTGAAAAAACAGGACTTGGTTTAAAAGAGTCAAAAGATTTAGTTGATCAATATTTAAATGATCATCCTAATGAACAATCACATTTACAAGAACAATTGGCGCAACGTAGTCGGGGTGGGCTTAAGTTCGCTGTGTTTATGTTCTTGTTGATTGCGATTATCGCTTGGATGATATGGAAGTAATAAAAAGCCCAATTAAATTGGGCTTTTTATTTATTCAGATGAGGTTGTCGTTTCGGTTTCTTGACTCGGTAAAATCTGAGTAACAAGCAATTGGTCAATTTTATAATGATCAATATCGACAACTTCAAATTTAAAGCCTGCATATTCTACAGCATCGGCTGGGCGTGGAATTTTGCGAAGACGATACATGATAAAACCTGCGATGGTTTCATAGTTTTCATTTTCAGGGAATTCTTCGATTTCTAAAACATGTTTTACATCTTCGATAGGTGTACTACCATCAATTAGCCATGAATGATTATCACGTTTAATGATCTGTTGCTCTTCATCCATTGGTGTGACCCAGTCACCCATCACGGTAATCATGATGTCACTCAGCGTAATTACACCGACAACTAAAGCGTATTCATTGATAACAACAGCGAATTTCTCTTTAGTTGAACGGAAACGATCCAGTAACTCGGATAAAGTTAACGTATCTGGAATAATCAGAACATTGCGAATTGTTGATTCATTTAGCTGGGTAAATGATTGATTATTTAAAATACGAATTAAAATATCTTTGGCATCGACATAGCCAATCACTTGATCAATATGTTCGTTACAGACTAAAAACTTTGAATAAGGATATTCGGCAAGCTTTTGACGGATGCTTTCCTCGGGTTCGGTCAAGGTAAAGAACACAACATTTTCGCGTGTTGTCATACTAGATGGAACAGTTCTTTCTTCAAGCTCAAATACATTTTCAATAAAATGATGTTCTTGTTTTTGCAGAACACCAGCTTGAGCACCTGCATCCATCACCGCTGAAATATCATCAAAGGTAATATTGTCATCACGAATTGTATTAACCTTAAACAAGCGAAACAACAGATTCGCAATTGCATTAATTCCCCATGCAAGGGGCTTACAAATTTTGATAAAAACTTGAATAGGTTCAATGACACTAATAGCAATTTTTTCAGGGGCGATCATTGCCAAGCGTTTTGGCATGAGATCAGCAAATAAAATGAAAAGCGATGTTACCAATGTAAATGACAGTGCAAAACCAATGGTTTCTAGCCAAGGGCCTGCATAAAACTGTTTGATCATTTCAACGAAAAACGGACGGAACGCAGCCTCACCGAGGATACCACCCAAGATTGCGACAGCATTTAAACCAATTTGAGATGCTGCGAAAAAATCAGCAGATTGCTCTTGTAGATCTAAAACTTTTTGAGCACGCGTTTCACCAGATTCCGCTAAAATTTTTAATTTAACTTTACGAGCGCCAGCTAATGCAATTTCTGTAAGTGATAAAAAGCCTGCCGCTGAAATCAGCAGAATAATTACTATAATATTTTGGAAGAGACTCACACATCACCTGTGGTTCATCATTATTATGAATATGTTGTAACACAAAAAAGTACGGAGGTAACTAAATCCTTACCGCAGTGTAACAATCTATTCGGAAGGGGGTAGAATTTGCTGATATTTCAACAAATTCTAAGGGTTTTTACAATTGGATATTTTAGTATTGTGAAAATTGAGAATTATTTATAAAAAACTCACGATTCTCTTCTTCGATCATTTGTCTTGCAACAAAGAGGATTAATTGTCTTAACCAACGATGTGCAGGATGATGATGGAGCAACGGACACCATGCCATTTTTAATTCAAATTCTGGAATATAAAATGGAGGATCTTTAATCACAAGTTTTGGATTCTGTGTTTGTAAGCGTGCCATTCGGGTAGGTAATGTTGCAATCAAATCAACATTTTGAGCCAACAGCGCTGGCATTTGATAATGGCGTGTAAATACAGAGATTTTACGACGTTGACCAATACGTTCTAGTGCTTGATCAATCCAACCTAAACCTGCTTGTTTATCTGGATTTACACCAAATCCAACACCCATACCTGTTTTAGAG
The DNA here is from genome assembly GCF_043102985.1 of Acinetobacter sp. YQ_14. Classification (NCBI taxonomy): domain Bacteria; kingdom Pseudomonadati; phylum Pseudomonadota; class Gammaproteobacteria; order Moraxellales; family Moraxellaceae; genus Acinetobacter; species Acinetobacter sp. YQ_14. The sequence continues at coordinate 90,710 of NZ_JBICJJ010000004.1, forward strand.
ACCCAAATGTGTTGAGCATCTAAATAGCTTTTCAAATTTAAGTGAGTAACTGCTGGATGTTTGTCATTCAAAATACAACTAAAGCTATCACGCCAAACTAGAACTTGATGAAAACTTTGCGGAATTTCATTAAAGCGGTTAATGGCGAGATCAACTTTACCTTGTTCCATATCTCGATATGACACGTCACTTGGAGTAAGGAAGTCGAGTACAACATTAGGTGCTTCCGAGCGCAATGCCTTGACAAGGCGAGGCACTAAGGTAGCTTCGGCATAATCCGAAGTCATGATACGAAACACACGAGTACTGGTATAAGGTCTAAATTCGGTACGTGGTTCCAAAATCATGGAAAGGTCTGACAATGCATCACGAATACGAGGTTGTAATTCAAGTGCACGTTCAGTTGGCGTCATACCTTCTGATGATCGAATGAGCAGGGGGTCATTAAACAAATTACGCAAGCGGCGTAAGATATTACTCATCGCGGGTTGAGTAACCCCTAATTGTTCTGCTGCGCGTGTGACATTTTTTTCCCGAAGAAGTACATCAAGATAAATTAATAAATTGAGATCAACCCGCTCCAGATTCATAAAAAAAATACCGAAAATAAAATATTTAAATTGTGTTGAATTATGACATATCTCAAGGCATTTGTATAACTTAAATCCTATTAAATAAGCCCTAAAACACCGACCAATAAAGCTATTCCGTTTTGTGCTAACTCGTTTGGTTTTGAATGCACTTAACCGTAATCTGAACAGCAGTAAACAATAAAAATAATGAGTGAGAATATGGCAAAAAGTGTCAATTTAGATCGTTAACATCGATGCTGACAAAAGAATTTACTGTTTAAAATTAATACAAAATCTTTGATGGATGATTCTGTGTTGTGATTTTATTTTTAATAATAGTTTATAAGTAACAATATCTTATGGGTATTTATTTTTTATATAACATCATCTTTTTATATGTATTTCAAAAAAAAATACTGAAAATTACCTTAGGATATTGGATTAATCCCTTGGCAAAGACTAAGCTGTGCAACATATTGATGAAGTGCTTGAAATCTAGCCTATAAAAAAGCATGGTTTTATTGCAATCGTTCGATGCCAATCCTCAAAAGGAATATATCATGTCTACATATTTAACAGCGATTGATGCAATTCGCGAATTAAAAGCAAAATTCGGCAACACTTGGCGCGATATTAGCCCAGAAGATGCTGCTCGTATGCAAATGCAAAACCGTTTCAAAACTGGTTTAGATATTGCTAAATATACAGCTGCGATTATGCGTCGTGATATGGCTGCTTATGATGCTGACTCTAGCAAATATACTCAATCATTAGGTTGCTGGCACGGTTTCATCGCACAACAAAAAATGATTGCGAACAAAAAATACTTCGGTACTACTGAACGTCGTTATATCTACCTTTCAGGTTGGATGGTTGCTGCACTTCGTTCAGAATTTGGTCCACTTCCTGACCAATCTATGCATGAAAAAACTTCTGTTCCTGCATTAATCGAAGAAATCTATACTTTCTTACGTCAAGCTGACGCGAAAGAATTAAACGATTTATTCCGCGCTCTTAAAAAAGCTCAAGAAGCTGGTGATACTGCTAAAGCTGCTGAAATCACTGCTCAAATCGATGGTTTCCAAACTCACGTTGTGCCAATTATTGCTGACATCGACGCTGGTTTCGGTAACGAAGAAGCGACTTACTTACTTGCTAAGAAAATGATCGAAGCTGGTGCTTGTGCGCTTCAAATCGAAAACCAAGTATCTGACGCGAAGCAATGTGGTCACCAAGCTGGTAAAGTAACTGTTCCGCACGAAGACTTCATCGCTAAAATCCATGCATTACGTTATGCATTCTTAGAAATGGGTCTTGACGACGGTATCATCGTTGCACGTACTGACTCTGAAGGCGCTGACTTGACTCAAAAAATCCCAGTGGTTAAAGAGCCAGGTGACATCGCTTCTCAATACATCAGCTACTTAGACACAGTTGAAATTGACATTGCTGATGCTCAAGAAGACGAAATCTTGATCAAACGTAATGGTAAATTACACCGTCCTAAGCGTTTAGCTTCTGGTTTATATCAGTTCCGTCCAGACACTCAAATTGACCGTGTTGTACTTGACTGTGTATCTAGCCTTCAAAATGGTGCTGATCTTCTTTGGATCGAAACTGCAACTCCAAACGTTGAAGAAATCGCTCACATGGTTAACCGTGTACGTGAAACAGTTCCAAATGCTAAGCTAGTTTACAACAACAGCCCATCATTCAACTGGACGTTAAACTTCCGTCAACAAGCTTACGATCGTTGGGTTGCTGAAGGTAAAGATGTTTCTGCTTATGACCGTGCTAAATTAATGAGCGCTGAGTATGACAACACTGAATTAGCTGCTGATGCTGATGAGAAAGTACGTACATTCCAAGCAGATGCTTCTCGTGAAGCGGGTGTGTTCCATCACTTGATCACACTTCCTACTTACCACACTGCTGCTCTTTCTACTCATGAGCTTGCACAAGGTTACTTCGGTTCTGAAGGTATGTTGGCTTATGTTGCTGGCGTACAACGTAAAGAAATCCGCGGTGGTATCGCTTGTGTTAAACACCAAGCAATGGCTGGTTCTGACATCGGTGATGATCACAAAGAAATCTTCTCTGGTGACAACGCTCTTAAAGCGCACGATGATGCTAAAAACACAATGAACCAATTCGCTGCTCACTAAGCTTCGATTGATTCAAAAAAACCCTGCTTATGCAGGGTTTTTTATTTCTACTAAGCAATAAAAAAGCTCACCTTTATTTAGGTGAGCTTTCTATTAAACTTTATTCAGCTTCTTTTTTAAGCTCATATTTATCTGCTAAATCACCCGTAATTTCATTTCCTTCCATATCAAGTACTTTTAAATAACCTTCAGCAACGAAATATTTGCGGTTATCGCCAGTTTTATCTAATTCGATAACAGATGTGTTGTTCGCATCGAATTGGAAGCTACCTTTGCTTTCAAATGCTTTACCGTCACCTTTGCCAAGATATGTTTCTTTTAACTCATAGGTTTTATCAGCGTTAAGTTCAAGCTCTGTTTCAATACCTTCACAATCTGCACATGGTAGAACACCTTTATAAGTGCCATTCCAGTCTAAAGAGTTTTCGGCAGTGTGAGCGCTATCAACGGCAACTGCTTCACTCGCTGCTGTTGGAGTTTGCTCTTGATTATTTTTGTTGTCTGTTTTACTACAAGCTACTAAAAATACAGAAGCGAGAGATAGTGCAATAATTGATTTTTTCATTTTGGATTTAACCTATTAAAAAATACTCGTCTCCTAAGTTATGAAATTTAAAAAGAAAAGGGTAGTGACGGAATGTAAGAGTTATTTAATCTTTAGTAAATTATGAAAAAATCAATATAAATATTAGCTTAATAATGTTCATACATTTGTAATTATTTCTTGGTAATTTTATATTCGAGAAGTATTTGAAAAGAACTAAATCTATCTACTCAATAAAGAAAATAAAGAAGGTAAATTATGAGTATTAATGTTTTAAATCGACTATTTTTAATAGGTGTACTCTGTGGGTATAGCGTATTTAGCCAAGCCAAAGAAATTACGGTGATCGGCCATGCAGGTGCGCCTTCATTTGCTATTGCAAATACATTGCCTTCATATCAAAGAGCCATTAATGATGGGGCTGATTTCATCGAAACTGATATTGTTCCCACCAAAGACGGAGCGCTGATTTCCATACATGAAAATGAGCTAAGTTTAACAACCAATGTGAGCAGCTTTAGCCAATTTGCAAATAGAAAAACCAGTAAGCTCGTTGGTGCAAAGTATTACACAGGTTGGTTTAGTGAGGATTTTACGCTCAGTGAAATCAAAATGTTAAAAGTACATGAACGTGGCCCAAATACACGGCCTGAAAATACAGCTTATGATGGTTTATATAATGTAGCTACACTGGATGAAGTGATTAATATAGCCGAGCAAAACTATAATAGAACAGGGAAAATCACCGGGATTTATATTGAAATGAAAACTCCTGCGTATTTTACAGCAGTGGGACTTCCAGTGGAGAGTAAAGTTTTAAATACTCTTGCAAGGTACAAATATACCAGAGACATTGCACCTATTTATATTGAGGCGTTTGATCCAATCAGTTTGAAATTGGTACGTACTAAACTTAATACAACGCATAGCTCACTCAAGAGGGTGAAGTTATTACAATTACTTAATGATTTAGGCCCGCTGTATGATGCTGTAAATCTTGCAAGTTTGCCTGCCTATGCAGTATATGCTGATGTAGTTGGGCCGAACAAGAATGCTATTTTTAGAGACAATTCAACGAAGGCGAGCAACTTTGTCAGTATAGCGCATGGGGTTGGACTTGAAGTGCAGCCGTGGTCATTTGCACCTGAAAATAATAATTTACCTACGGCATTTAGATGTAGCAGCGTGCTTTCAGAGAGATGCCCATCGGGATTGAAAAAACAGCTTAAAATGTTTTTTGATGCTGGTATAGATGGTGTGTTTGTAGATGATCCTGCAACAGCAAAAGAGGCGCTAGCTGAATACTAGAGATCTATAAATATTTGAAAATAAAAAGCCACTTAATTTCTTAAGTGGCTTTTTAAAATTTTGGAGCGGGAAACGAGACTCGAACTCGCGACCCCAACCTTGGCAAGGTTATGCTCTACCAACTGAGCTATTCCCGCAATATGGATGTGCATTATAGAGAGTTTCATAAAACTGTCAACTCTCTAATATGCTAAATGCTGAATTAATCAGCACGTCTCCAAATTGTTCCTTGGCGAGTATCTTCTAAAACCACACCTTGGTCTAACAAAGATTGACGAATACCGTCTGCCTTTGCAAAGTCTTTAGCTTTTTTTGCATCAACACGTTGTTGAATGAAATCTTCAATTTCCGTATCAGAAAGTGTGAGTGCCTCTTGACCAATATCTGATTTGAGAAACTCATCTACATCATGCTGAACCAAACCTAGAATGTTAGTCAGTTGGCGTAAAGTTGAATAGAGAGCAGTTGCCTGCTCAGCTTGTTCTTCTTTTACTGCACGATTTAATTCTTTGTTCAATTCAAATAACACAGCCATTGCTTCAGCCGTATTAAAATCATCGCGCATTGCGTTATTGAAACGTTCAACAAAACTCTGCTCTAAAGTTTCAACAGTTTTTTGTCCGTACACTTGCTGATAGGCTTTAAATGAATGATAGAAGCGGCTCAATGCAGTTTTAGCTTCTTTTAAAGCGACATCAGAAAAGTTCACAGGACTACGGTAATGCGATGAAACAATAAAGTAGCGGATGACTTCAGGATGGAATTTTTCCATCACATCACGAATAGTGAAGAAGTTGCCTAGTGATTTAGACATTTTCTCACCATCTACATTGATGAAACCAACATGCATCCAGTAATTTACATACTGTTCACCAGTCGATGCCTCACTTTGTGCAATTTCATTTTCATGGTGAGGGAACATAAGATCTGAGCCACCGCCATGAATGTCAAAGTGATTACCTAAGCAGCAAGTTGACATCGCAGAACATTCAATATGCCAACCTGGGCGACCATTACCCCAAGGTGAAGCCCAAGCAGGCTCATTTTCTTTTGCATGTTTCCAAAGTACAAAGTCAAAAGGATGTTTCTTTTCTACTTCGACATCAACACGCTCAGATGCGCCTGCTTGCATATCGTCAAGTTTACGACCAGATAAGCGACCATATTTATCAAATTTAGTCACTTCAAAATATACATCGCCATTTGTTGCAGGGTATGCAGCGCCTTTATCAACTAAAGTGCTGATCATATTTTGCATTTGATCAATATATTCAGTTGCTTTTGGGGCTTCATCTGGTGCAACACAGCCTAAATTAGAGGCATCTTCATTCATAGCATCAATGAAGCGTGCAGTGAGTTGTTGAATCGTTTCGCCGTTTTCATTTGCACGTGCGATGATTTTGTCATCAATATCTGTGATGTTGCGGATGTAACGTACTTTCCAGCCTTGGCTACGTAAAAAACGAATAATGTAGTCAAATGCAACCATAACGCGAGCATGTCCAATGTGACAGTAATCGTATACGGTCATACCACAGACATAGATATCGATTTGACCTTCTTTACGTGGGACAAATTCAACTTTTTTTCGTTGCTCAGAGTTATATAGAACAAAAGGTTGCATAAGGGTTTTAAACACTCTACAAAATTAGCGTTATATCATAACGTATGCACCATATTTCATAAAGTTATCAATAAAAAAAAGATGTGAGTAATCGTTGTCAATGAATAATTTCACCTTTCTAATGATGCTCAATGTTCGTCCATTTTCTACGAAATCTTATACATTTAGAAACGTGGATAACGCACACTTATGCTAGAATCTCCGCAATTCTTTTGATTAAAATCATCTACGCTTAAGTAGGTTGAGCATTATTTTGAGTCAAACTCACATGTCACAAGCTATAAATTTTCAGAAAAGTGCATTGGAAACTTTGCGTATTGAGCAACAAGCTATAGAAGTGCTTGCAACACAGATTGATGAGCGGTTTGATCGTGCATGTGAAATTTTATTGCAGTGCAAAGGTCGTGTCGTTGTAACAGGTATGGGCAAATCTGGTCATATTGGCCGTAAAATGGCGGCTACATTTGCTTCAACTGGAACACCATCTTTTTTCATGCATCCTGGTGAAGCAGGGCATGGTGATTTAGGTATGCTGGTGCGTGGTGACGTCCTGATTGCAATTTCAAACTCAGGCAAGAGTGATGAAATCATGATGTTGATGCCGCTTATTAAGCATTTAGGCGTGCCGTTAATTACGATTAGTCGTGATGATAAAGGGCCAATGCCACAAAACGCGGATGTTGCATTAACATTGGGCTCGGCAGATGAAGCTTGCCCTTTAGGTTTAGCACCGACTTCTAGTACCACAGCCACATTAGTTCTGGGTGATGCACTTGCTGTTTCCTTGTTGGAAGCTCGTGGATTTACTGCTGATGATTTTGCTCGTTCGCATCCTGCTGGTGCATTAGGGAAACGCTTGCTTTTACATGTGAAGCATTTAATGCATACAGGGGCAGAGTTACCTAAAGTAAAACCTGAAACCCCGATGAATAAGGTGTTATATGAAATTTCTGATAAACGTCTCGGTTTAACGACGATTGTGAACGATGAAGATCAGTTATTGGGTATTTTTACTGATGGTGATTTACGCCGAATGATTGATCATCAGCAAGGTTTTGATGTGAACTTGCCTGTTTCTGAGGTGATGACTAAAAATCCATTGACGATTTCTCCTGAAGCCCGTGCGGTTGAAGCATTGGAAAAAATGCATGAGAGAAAAATTAATCAATTCGTTGTTGTTGATGAGACCAATAGAGTCATTGGTGTCATTAGTATGCATGATCTAATTCAGGCGGGAGTAAATTAAGCCATGGCATCATATGCTTTACAAGAACAAGCACGTCATTTACAAGCTTTAGTGCTTGATGTGGATGGAATCTTAAGCGATGGCTTTGTAACACTAACGAACTCTGGTGATGAAATTAAATCATTTGATATTCGTGATGGTTTGGGCATGAAGTTGGCTCAACGAGCTGGTATGAAGGTGATTATTATCACTGGGCGTAAAAGTAATATTGTTGAAAAACGTATGTCAGACTTAGGTGTAGACCTCGTTTTCCAAGGTCGTGAAGACAAAGGTGTCGCTTTGAAAGAAGCATGCGCACAGTTGAATATTTTGCCTGAAGACTGCCTATATATGGGTGATGATTGGCCTGATCTTTCAGCTTTTGCAATTGCGGGTATGAGCATTACCGTACCAAATGGACACGAAGAAGTTCGTCGTCGTGCGCATTTAGTAACTCAAGCAATGGGTGGTCGTGGCGCGGTCCGAGAAGTATGCGATATGTTGTTAATGGCGAAAGGTGTTTACCAAGAGCTACTTGCAAAATACGTTGCTGCACCACATTAATATAGAATAAATTGCCCAAAGGTTAGGTAACCCTGTTTATGGATACCAAAGTTTTATATGTTGTCGCTGTATTAGTCGCTGCGTTGAGTGGCGGCTATTATTATTACAGTGGCAAAGCAAAAAAACTGGATGTAGATTCAGCAAAAAATATGACTTATTCGGCTCAGGGTGTTCATCTTACACAAACTGATGAGCAGGGTAATTTATATATCCGTGCTGAGATAAAACAATTACAGCAAGACATGCAGCAAAAGACTTCGCGTTTAGATCAATTAAATGCTGTGATGTATAAGCAAGGTAAACCAGATGCGACTTTCTATTCTAAGCAAGCAAATGGTTATGATGACAGTTCAAAGATTGTGCTTTTAGGTGATGTGATTGCAACTAAGTTATCTGAACAGGGCAACAAATTAGAGTTTCGTACTTATGAATTAACGGGTTATCCGAAAACTGGTCAACTCGAAACACAGCATCAAGTCACTGTTCAGTCTCCAAACTCTGAGTTTGTGAGCCAAGGTCTCAAAGCAAATTTAAATAATGGTCAATATGAATTTTTCAAAGTTCGAGGAAAGTATGCGCCAAATTCTTAATTCTAAAAATCGTTTAACTTTCCTAAAACAAGCAACATGCCTTGCAGCGATTGCATTATCTTCTGCTTCTAGCTTCGCTTTACCGTCTGATCGTAACCAACAGCTTTCTTTAGTCGCAGATCGTGCAACATATAATGATCGCACTGGTATAACGACTTATACGGGTAATGTTGTGATTGAACAAGGGACGATGAAGCTACAGGCTGACTCGATTGTTGCAACGTTGAATAGCAAAAAAGAAATTCAGACGATTACGGCTAAAGGTCAGCTTGCTAAATTCCAGCAACAAGTTGATTCGAATAAAGGTTTAGCGCGTGGCGAGGCCCAAACGATCGTCTATAACGCTGATTCAGGCATTATTACATTGACTGGGAAAGCTTATTTATCCCAAGATGGATCAAGCATTCGTGGTAATAGTTTGAAATACAGTATGAATAAAGGTGATGTAGAAGCTCAAGGTTCTTCATCAAATCGTGTTCAAATCATTATTCCACCATCAAGCTCGAAAAGTTTCCCAGGGGCACGTGATTAATGGATCAATCAGCGCAGCAACCTCAAACGCTATGTATTAAACATTTAGCGAAAAATTATAGTAAACGTTGGGTTGTTAAAGACGTTTCGTTTACGATGCAAAGTGGTCAAATTGTAGGATTACTTGGTCCTAATGGTGCGGGGAAAACGACAAGTTTCTATATGGTCGTTGGACTGGTTCGCATGGACAAGGGTGAGATTCATTTAGATAACTTAGATTTATCTGACCTTGCGATGCATGAGCGTGCACGCAAGGGGATTGGTTATTTACCTCAAGAAGCTTCTATTTTTAGAAAGTTAACGATTTCTGAAAATATCATGGCGATTTTGGAAACACGCAAAGATTTAAATAAGCAACAACGTCAGGATCGACTGACTGAATTATTAAATGATTTTAAAATTAATCATATTAAAGATTCATTAGGCATGAGTGTTTCTGGTGGTGAGCGTCGTCGTGCAGAGATTGCACGCGCTTTAGCGGCAGACCCTAAGTTTATGTTGCTTGATGAGCCTTTTGCTGGTGTCGATCCTATTTCAGTCGGCGATATTAAAGATATTATCCAGACCTTAAAAGATCGTGGAATTGGTGTCTTGATTACAGATCACAATGTTCGTGAAACATTAGCAATCTGTGAAAAGGCTTACATCGTGAGTGAAGGTTCTGTTATTGCAGAAGGGACGCCTCAAGAGATCTTGGATAATGAGCAAGTACGTAAGGTTTATCTTGGTGATGATTTCGTTGTCTAAACTTTGACATGATTTTTAAAAGAACCTTCGGGTTCTTTTTTTATTTATACAAATGAATGGGATATCGTATAGATACATGATTTATAATTCTTTTTAACTAGTGGGTTTTAACCTATCTATTTGATTTTAATTTAATTAGAAATAAATAACACTTCAATTTTGGATCAAAAATAAACTAAAAAGTGTGAACTATTTTACAAAAAACAAACAGTTAAGTAAGTGGGAATTAGTCCTTAGAGCATAGTGTTTTTCTTTTAAAAATGAGTAGAATGAATGTGCTTTTAAAACATAACAATTTGAAAAGAATATGAGCATTAAAAAAGATTTAGATATAGATGATGGAACACGGAAGTTATGTATAGATTTCAAATGGGTGATATACGCAGTAACGTTTTCAGTCCCGATCACACATGCTGCAACACCGAGTGAAAAATACCATTCCTTAAAAAACAACTTATCTCAGTTGATTGCTCCGAAAAGTAGTGATGATTTTAAAACTGCGAATATGCAGCAATTAAGCAATTTTTCGGTCAATCCATCAACGAATGCTTTACCTGTTGTTGGAAGTGGTCGTCCAGTTGAGGTTGTTCCTGCTGCACTATGGCAGAGCCAGCGCAAGTTGTTGAAAGATGCTGTACAAATTGCTGTACAACGCAACCCAGAAATCTCTCAAACACTTGCAACTTTAGCTGCTCAAAATGCCAATATCGATGTTGCCAAAGCAGGGTATTATCCTCAAATAACAGGGGGAGTAAATACTGGCGATCTAACTCAGAAAACCTCACGGGGGCAACAAGTTCTCGCCTTAAATGCCACTCAAATGCTTTATGATTTTGGCAAAGTTAAATCTGGGGTAAATACAGAGCAAGCCAAATTGGCAGTTGAGCAAGCCAATGTTTTAGTCAAGATTGATGATATTTCCTTAGATGTTGCTCAGACTATCATTAATATTCAACGTTATAAAAAGCTCATTCAAATTGCAGATCAGCAAATTATTGGGATTAAACGCATTCAAGAAATGGCCAATTTACGAGCCAATGCTGGGATTAGTAGCCAAGCCGATCCAGTACAAGCTCAATCTTATTTACAATCTGCACAATCCGCATTAATTGCTCAACAATCTTTACTGGGTCAATATCAGCAGCATTTAACGACGTTGCTTGGGTTCGATGCCAGCAATGTGAAATGGACAATTCCTGAGGATTTAGTTCAGCAATCAGATCTTTACGCTGCACCACAATTCAATATCATTCCTCAAATGATCGCAGCACAGGCTGGTATCATTGTTGCACGTTCACAAAAACAACAGACTCAATTAAGCCGATATCCAACATTATCTGTTAAAGGTGAGTTAAGTCAGGCATTGCATGGTGTAAATCCAAACAACAATAAAGATGGAGGATTTGATAGTGCCATTATGCTTGAAGCAAGTAGCCAATTTTATCAAGGAGGAGCAACATCATCCCAAATTCGTGCCGCTAGTTTTGCTGAAGAAGCTGCTAAAGCACAGGTAAATGCGGTGTATTTACAAGTACTCGATCAGATTCGGACTAGTCGGGAACAGATCGAAAATAAACAACGACAAATGCAGGTGCTGATTAGCCGTCAAGCCACAACTGTAAGAACGAGAGAGCTTTATCAGGAACAATATAAATTAGGAACACGCTCACTTGTTGATTTATTAAATGCGGAACAAGCAATTCACGGTGCAAATTCAGAATTAGAATCAGCACGTTATGATATTTACAACAGTATTGCTCAATACATTGCGACCACAGGACGTTCGCGTCAAGCCTACGACTTAAATAATATTTCAATTCAGGGGTTTGAAGTTCAGCCATGATGACAAAAATAAACTATCAGCCGTGGTTACAAGCGGTATTAACTATTGCCAAACATTATCGAATAGAACCTTCAGAAGAACGTGTTCGATTACAGTTGGATTGGAATCAAAATCAAAACTTAGACGACATCTTGCTGCTAATGAGCAAGCAGGTAGGTTTGAATGTTTGTAAGGTTCAGTTTACAAATGACGTGATTAATCCTTGGCGTTTGCCAGTCATTATCGAGCTTAAAGATGGGCAAGTCGGTGTTATTGATAAAGCTGACTCAGATGGAAATGTTAGTGTCCAATTAAGTGGTGATCAGGGTTTATCGCAGAAATTTGCGGTTGGTGCACTCAAGCATATTGTTAAAGATGTATATATTCTGCGTCCTGAAAAGTCAGTTCCAGATGCACGTATTGATGAATACATCAAACCGTATGAACCGAGTTGGTTCTGGTCAATTGTGTTACAAGATTGGAAGCGCTATGTCGATATTATGTTTGCCTCATTAATGGCAAATATTTTAGCTCTGGCAACGATTATTTTCTCGATGCAAGTGTATGACCGAGTTGTACCTTCACAATCAGTACCGACGCTTTGGGTACTGGCTGGTGGTGTATTAATTGCAGCTGTATTTGAGTTCGTGTTGCGTGTTGCTCGTGTTTATCTTTCAGACATTATTGGTAAACGTGCTGATCTAAGAATTTCAGATCGGGTTTTTGGTCATGCGTTGAGAATTAAAAATAGCGAACGTTCAAAGTCTACAGGAACTTTTATTTCTCAGATCCGTGAGTTAGAAGGTGTACGTGATCTTGTGACTTCAACAACGATGGGTGCAATTGCTGATTTACCGTTCTTCTTCCTATTCTTAGTAATATTCGCCATTATTGGCGGCAACTTATTTTGGGTAATGTTACTGGTTGTACCACTCATGATCTTGCCGGGTATTTTGGTACAGAAAAAGCTAGCGGAACTTGCACAAGAAGGGATGCGCGAATCTTCGATTCGTAATGCGATCTTGGTTGAAGCTGTTCAAGGCATTGAAGACATTAAGTTATTAAGAGCTGAATCTCGTTTCCAAAACCAATGGAATCACATGAATGAAGTATCTGCTGATATTAGTATGCAGCAACGTAAGATCGTTGGCATATTGACAGCATGGACACAAAAAATTCAAGGTTTGACTTATGCAGCAGTCGTTTTAGTTGGGTGTTTTGCTGTAATGGAAGGTGAAATGACAACGGGTGCTTTAGTTGCTTGTTCGATTTTGTCATCACGTATGTTATCGCCGATTTCTCAAATCACTGGGATTTTAGGACGTTTACAGCAAGCGAAGGTCGCGAAGAAAAGTCTTGATGAGTTAATGCAAAAGCCAGTTGATCAACCCGATCAAGCACATCTCGTACATAAAGAAGTCCTCAATGGCGACTATGAACTTAAGAATGTGATGTTCCAATATACGGAAGAGGACTCTCGTCCGATCTTGGCAATTCGTCAGCTGAAAATTAAAGCTGGTGAGAAAATAGCAATCTTAGGGCGTAATGGAGCAGGTAAGTCAACCTTGTTGCAGCTCTTGGCAGGTATGCAATCACCAGCAAATGGTTCTGTACATTTAGATAATTTAGATATTAGTTTAATTGATCCTGCGGATGTACGTCGTGATGCGGCTTTGTTAAACCAAAATGCGCATATGTTCTATGGCACAATTCGTGAAAACCTAACCTTAGGCGCTCCGCTCGCGCGTGACGAAGATATTTTAAAAGCGTTGAAAGTGACAGGTGCTTTAGGATTTGTACAGGAGAAAAAAGAGGGCTTAGACCACTTAGTACTTGAAGGGGGTGTTGGTTTTTCTGGTGGTCAAAAGCAAGCATTACTTTTAGCACGTCTTTTGATTCGTCAACCAAATATTTTGTTATTGGATGAGCCTACTGCTGCAATTGATGATATTGCCGAAAAACAATTAATTGATCATTTAAAAGGTTGGTTATCTCATCGTACGTTGGTTGTGGCAACACATCGTCGTGCCGTTTTAGAGTTAGTTGATCGCATTATTGTAATGAATGACGGGAAAGTCGTCATGGATGGACCGCGTGAACAAGTATTAAATCAATCAGCAGGTCAACAAAAACAAATTATTAAAGGGGAAGATTCATGAGCGAACAACCAGTCAATAACCGTTCAATGAATGTGACCTATAGAGAACCTGCTTTACCGCGTGCAACACTTGTCATTTGGATTGTGTGTATTGGTTTGGCAATTTTCTTGGCATGGGCATGGTTTTTTAATTTAGAAGAAGTTTCTACAGGTACAGGGAAGGTGATTCCATCTTCCAAAGAACAGATTATTCAGTCTTTAGAAGGTGGTATTTTAACAAAGCTCGATGTGCAGGAAGGCGATATTGTTCAGAAAGGTCAAGTTTTAGCTCAGCTCGATCAAACGCGTTTTGCTTCTAATGTCGGTGAGTCGAAGTCTTTATTGGTTTCAGCACAAGCTACAGCAGCTCGTTTACGTGCAGAAGTGAATGGAACACCTTTGGTTTTTCCTGATGATGTATTAAAAGAACCAAAATTGGTTAAAGAAGAAACGGCACTTTATCACTCACGCCGTGAAAATTTAGAGCAATCATTAGAAGGTTATCGACAAGCTTTGCAATTGGTTCAACAAGAGTTAGTGATGACAGAACCTCTTGTTGCTAAAGGTGCTGCGAGTGAAGTTGAAGTTTTACGTTTAAAACGTGAAGCAAATGATTTACAAAATAAAATGAACGACACGCGTAACCAATATTATGTAAAAGCTCGTGAAGAATTGTCTAAGGCGAATACAGATATTCAAACGCAACAACAAGTGGTTATGGGGCGTAGTGACAGTCTACAACGTGCAGTTTTCAAAGCGCCTGTAAGAGGGGTTATTAAGGAAATTGATGTAACAACCCTTGGTGGTGTAATTCCCCAAAATGGTAAGTTAATGACCATTGTACCGCTAGAAGACAAGCTACTTATTGAGGCACGAATTTCTCCGCGTGATATTGCATTCATTCGTCCGGGTCAAGAAGCCTTAGTGAAAGTAACTGCTTATGACTATTCGATTTATGGTGGTTTAAACGGGAAGGTAACGGTTATATCCCCAGATACGATTCGAGATGAAGTAAAGCAAGATCAGTTTTATTACCGTGTATATATCCGTACAGACTCTGATAAATTGTTTAATAAATCAGGTAAAGCATTCGGTATTACACCGGGTATGGTTGCTACAGTTGATATTCGTACTGGTGAAAAAACCGTGATGGATTATTTACTTAAACCATTTAATAAGGCGAAAGAAGCACTCCGAGAGCGTTAATTTTGCTTATGAAAAAAATCCTCGCATGATGCGAGGATTTTTTATTTCAGTCGATAAAGTTATAATTATCTTTTTATACTTATTTTTTTATTTTATGCCTTTCACCATAGCGAACACGGTTACCTTTGAAGAAGAAATTAAAAAGAGTCGTTTTCAGGCAATTGCTGAGATTGTTGAAAATGAACAACAAGTGAAAGCTTTTTTAGAAAAAACCAAAGATATCTCGACTACGCATCAGTGCTGGGCATGGAAGATTGGCCATCATGTTCGTTTTAATGATGATGGTGAACCCTCTGGAACAGCAGGAAGACCAATTCTAGCGACGATCGAAGGCAATGAACTGACTAATGTAATTGTGTTGGTTAATCGGTGGTATGGTGGTGTAAAGCTCGGCACTGGTGGACTGGTTCGTGCCTATGGTGGTTGTGCAGGTCAATGTTTAATGTTGGCTGAAAAAATTGAACTGATTCAGAAAAAGGAAATTGTATTTAGCTGCTTATTTAATGAGTGGGCGATTATCCAATACGAGCTTACGCAGCAACAAATTGAGTTTCAAGAACATTATACAGAGACTGGTGTTATGGTTGAGGCAAGGGTTCAGGTACATCAAATTGATCCTTTGAAATTGAAACTTCAAGATGTGACTCGCGGACGAGAAGAAATCAAAGTTGTAGAGGATCAAACACATGACGCATGATCCACTTTTAAAATATCGTGAACAGCATAAACACCGCTTGAATTATATGCCGTGGTTGTATTGGACCTTAAAACCCAAACATCGTGAATGGGCAGAAGCTTGGCAAGCCGAGTATCAAGCCTATTTAATGGAAATGGAAACAGTAGAAATTGGTCATAACTGTTTTATCTCACCGCTCGCACATATTTTTGCTGAACGTGGGAGAAAAATAACGATTGGTGATAATACCTTTATTGCTGCCGATTGTACCTTACATGGCCCTTTAGAGATTGGTAACGAAGTTGCAATTAATCATCACTGTATTTTAGATGGTGGACGGACTGGAATTAAGTTACATGATCAAGTTCGTATAGCTGCATATAGTCATTTATATGCATTTGATCATGGTGTGGAACTAGATCGCCCGATTTACCAACAACCCGTCACCTCTAAAGGAATTGAGATTGGGCGTGATGTATGGTTAGGCGCTCATGTGGGCATTAAGGATGGTGTGAAGGTTGGTGATCATGCGGTTGTTGGAATGAATAGTATGGTCACAAAAAATGTTGAAGAATATTCTATTGTTGCTGGAAATCCAGCACGATTAATTCGTTATCGTAAATAGGAATAATCATTAAAAAAGTCTCAAGAGATTCTATACATAAATTTAACCCACCATGCTTTTATCTGTGTTAAGTTAAAAATAAGTAGAAGACCTAAGGTATTAAACCTAAAGAGAGGCGAATATGAACCGCGTAATTGCATGTATTGATTCTTCACCCTGTATTGATGCAGTGGCCGAGGCTGCTGTATGGGTGGCAAGGCAAACTCAAAGAGAATTAGTACTGTTGCAAATTCTGGACTATTACCCTGCAAGTTATCATTTAGGTGAAATTAGTGGTGTGATTGGCTTTGAGAGTAATGCAATGCTACTCAAAGAGTTAGCAGAGCTAGAGCAGAAGCAAAGTGAGTTAGCACTAGATTATAGTAATAATTTACTGAAGCATATTTCAGAGCAAATTGAAAAGCAGTACGGTTTAACAAGTACCAAAATCCAAGAAAAAGGGGATTTTCTTGAACAAAGCTTTAATATTCTAAATGAAAATGATGTTGTGATTATTGGGCGTGTAGGGGAGCGCGCTGCTGAAAAGAATAAACCGATTGGGAGTAATGTAGAAAACTTTATTCGAGGTGCAAACTGTACTGTGATTACGGTTGGTGAGCATTTCTCTCCTCCTAGACGATTTATCTTCGCTTATGAGTATTCTCCAACCTGCCAAAAGATGCTGCAACGGATTACCCAAAGTGATTTGCTAAAACAATTGCAATGTCATTTGCTCTATGTTGGTGATCATCCTGAAATGTTGACTGAACCAGAAAAGTACTTAAAAGATGCAGGACTAGAGGTCGTGACGATTTATCGTTACGGTGATGTCGCTCAAAATATTCTTGAATATCAAAGGGAACATGATATTCAGTTGATTGTACTTGGTGCATTTAGCCATAGTAAGATTCATCAATTTTTCTTAGGCAGTATTACGACTACAATCTTCAGGAATGCAAATGTTCCATTATTAGTCGCTAAGTGATTCATTTTATTCCATATAGTTATCCGCAATAACTGTGGATAACTATATGGAAAAGCAATGCAGATATATATAATTATTTGATATTAAAAGACTAAAAATAAAAGATTATTTTTTGATCGCTATTTTACAATGGCAATTGCAAAGCCATCATGACCCTTTGAGCCGACTGTTTGCAGTGCAGTACATGACAAAAGTTGTGGATGATCTTTAAGTGCACTGAAAGCATCGCGAATACCTTCAATACTTGGTTTTTTATTATTTTCATCCAAAATTGCACCAGCACGAATCACATTATCAAGGACAATAATGCTGCCTGAGTGTGTAAGTTTTAAACTCAACTCAAAATATTCACGATAACTTTGTTTATCCGCATCAATAAAAATCAGATCGAATGGTTCAGCGCCATCAGCGATCAATTGCTTCATGATATCTGCGCCACGACCTTTTTTAAGCTCGATATTAGTTGGCATATTGGCATAGTCAATATTTTCTTGAGCAATGATCACATGGGTATCACGACCTTCAACTGTCAAAAGATAACCATCTCTAGGAAGTGCTTTGGCTAACCAAATTGTGCTGTAAGCACCAAAAGTTCCAAGTTCCAATACACGTTTACATTGATTCATCTGAATCAACATTTGTAAGAACATGCCTTGATTAGGCGCAACAGCCAGATGGTTAGAAAAACCTTGGGTATCGGTATTGTCTAACGCATGTTGAAGTCTTGGATCTGTGGGAATTAAATGTGAATTGATATATTCATCAATGTCGGTCCACATTTGTTGCATAATCAAGTTTACCTATGAATCTGTTAGCTGCATTTTAAACATTTATAATCAGAGTGCAATTTGATTGACCAATTATTCATGTTCATCGAAACAAAAAAGAGATCTCGATGATCTCTTTTTAGATAAGTTTTCTACACGCTACGCTTTAGAAGTTACACATTGAACTGTTACGGGTCAAATCAGGACCCCAAGTACGATAGCCCTGAGTGTCTAGATGAATTTGACCTGAACTATATAAGCCAATACCTAAATCTAAACTTTGACCATGTTGTATCCAGAATTGGCATAGCTTGAATTTGGTTTGTTCAATATATGCATAGTCCTGAGGTTGTGGGTACTCAGGCCCAATACGGAAGTCAATTGCTGAGTTAAATAAGTGCTTAGATGAACTTGCACCGCCTGCACATTGATTAAGAGGTAAGTCACGATAAACTGAGGTGACTTCAAAATCAGTCAAAATCTTTGCTGCAATTAGATATTTAAAAACACGTAAAGTTGATAGAGAATTACCCCATAACTCACGATTTGGCACCATGTATTCTGACCGACCACATTTTTGCCAATCTCTTGCCGATCTTAAAAGTTCAAAACTTGGGATGATATGTGCAACATTATTGCGCATTAAAAATTGTTCGTATTCGCGGACGCGTGCGTAGTTTTCACCTTGCCCTAACCATTGACGATAAGATGCGGGCTCTACTTTGTTTGGAATAGGGCGGGTAAA
The DNA here is from genome assembly GCF_043102985.1 of Acinetobacter sp. YQ_14. Lineage (NCBI taxonomy): Bacteria > Pseudomonadati > Pseudomonadota > Gammaproteobacteria > Moraxellales > Moraxellaceae > Acinetobacter > Acinetobacter sp. YQ_14. The sequence continues at coordinate 109,522 of NZ_JBICJJ010000004.1, forward strand.
GGTTACTTGTTCTTGTGGGATGTAGATTCTTTTACCTTGATTTTGATTCATTTTAGTTGACGAACTGGTACAACCCACTATCATCACAGGGATGATAAATAATGATAATAGACCCTGTAATTTGTTTCGCATCATAAAAAGGCAGTTCTTGATTTGGAGGCGTCTTATTTTAATGCAAAATAACGCACTAATAATGATGCAATTGCAAAGAAATGTGTGATTCAGGTATAAAAAAGACCAGTAAAAACTGGCCTTTTTTACACAATATTATTTTTCTAAATATTGTAATTTGTTTGGCTTGCCGTTCCATTCTTCACGATCAGCAGGTTGTTCGCCAATTTGTGTGATGTTGTTGCCAGCCCACTTTTCAGATAACTCAGCATTGAGTTCGATAAAGACTTCTTGGCCCTCAGGTAACTCATCTTCAGAGAAAATTGCATTTGCTGGGCATTCAGGTTCACACAATGCACAGTCGATACATTCATCTGGATTGATCACAAGGAAATTAGGACCTTCATAGAAACAGTCTACAGGGCAAACTTCAACACAATCTTGATATTTACATTTAATACAATTTTCAGTGACAACGAAGGTCATGGCGACAGCTACCTAAAAATACGGTTTTTTGTTTGGAATGAGCTATTGTAGGCAAAAAAGGGGTAAACAAACAATTGCTTTTATTGATATTGTTTATTTATACATGTGAAAAATAAGTTAATTTCTTGATAATAAAGCAGATGTTGTCTTGCTTGGTTAGATTTTGCCAGAAAAATAAATAAGTTAGATCGTCAATTAGGCAAATAGTTGAAAGTGAATCTTATTTCTATTTTCAGTTAAAACTGTATATTCATATATGTGCTGAAGTTAATAGGATGAGCTAGGTTAAATCATAAATGTTTAATTTTTTAGATAGCTAAGCAACTATAAGGTATAGAGCATATGGATATCCTCTGGTTCTAATTCAAATAAATGCTGGTCAGGTTTTTCTAAAAGTGTCGCACCTTGTTTAAGATAAAAATCAACAGTACGTTTACTTGGTGTTGCTGAAATATACAGTTGCTTAGCACCAAGTTGCTTCGCTGAAATGATTGAGGATTGCATCAGCTGTATGCCAATCCCTAAGTTTTGATGGTTGGCATCCACATAAAAATATTGAAGTAGTTTGGCTTCTGGATAATCAGCAATATATTGGTTTGAGACGACTTGAATCGCAATCAACTGATGTGAACTATCAAATGCGCCGACACATAAAGCGCCATGTTGATGCAGCATTTTTAATAATGGCGGATCATTTTCTAAATGATATGCATCCCAATTTTTGACATCATAAAAACAATCGATGAGTTCTAATTGTTGTTTTTGTTGTCGGTACATTTGTGTGATTAGTTCGCGCCGACTGATGTGTTGCCAAATTAAATCGAGTTCTGTGATTTCTAATTTTTTAAATTGGAGCTTGATGTCTATATTCCTTAAATGTGCTGTCTAGTGATTTTATTGATATTTATTTTCATTAAGAGTTAGTCTAGTGAAATTCAGAACAAGCCGAATACATCGACTTGTCCTAATAAAAATAAGATTTAAGATTTTAGTGCAGCTTTTAACGAGTAAAGCTGTTCTAAGGCTTGGCGTGGTGTTAAATCATCGACATCAATTTGCTGCAATAATTCAAGAGCAGGTGATTGAGCCTCTATTTCAACTATTCGTTCAACAACTTGTGTTTCAATTTCATGTTCAACGGCACTGAATAAATCATTTTGAACACTACTCTGTAAATGCTGGTGTTGCTGCTTTTCTAGAATTTTTAACCGTTTCTGCGCCTCTTTAATGACATTGGCTGGAATACCTGCCAACTTAGCAACTTGCAAACCATGACTTTGACTTGCAGGCCCATGTTGAACCTTATGTAGTAGAATTAGATTGCCATTTAACTCTTGTGCAGTCACATGATAGTTATCAATTCCGGCTTCACTTCCAAGCTCTGTCAGCTCAAAATAATGCGTCGCAAATAGACATAAGCATTTCACACGCTTTGTTAGATCAACAACACATGCCCAAGCTAAAGAAAGACCGTCATAAGTACTGGTACCACGTCCAACTTCATCCATCAGTACCAGAGACTGACTGGTTGCATGATGAAGAATTTGAGAGGTTTCAGTCATTTCCACCATAAAAGTTGATTTACCTGTAGATAAATCATCGGCTGAACCAATACGAGTAAAGATTCGGTCAATTGAACCAAGCTTGGCTGATTTTGCAGGAACAAAGCTTCCGCAATAAGCAAGTAAACTGATCAATGCAGTTTGACGCATAAAGGTTGATTTACCGCCCATATTGGGGCCAGTGATAATCGCCATACGATGCTGACTATCTAAGAACGTATCATTTGGGGTGAATGGTGCTTTATTCAAAGCTTCAACTACAGGATGGCGACCAGCTTGAATTTTAATCCCTGTCTCTGGCGTGAATTCTGGTCGTGCCCAATTGTTGAGTCGAGCTTGATGTGCGAAGTTGGCTAATATGTCGATATTTGCAATAGCTGCGCTCATCATTTGTAAATGCGCAATATTTTGGCGTAACTCATCTAGAAGTGATTCAAATAAAAGTTTCTCACGGGCGAGGGCACGAGATTCACTTGAAAGCACTTTGTCTTCAAAACTTTTGAGTTCGGGTGTGATATAACGCTCAGCATTTTTAAGCGTTTGACGGCGTATATAGTCGGCAGGAGCTTGTTCAGCCTGTGCGCGAGTGAGTTCGATATAATAGCCACTGACACGGTTGTAACCGATTTTTAAGGTATTAATCCCTGTACGTTCACGCTCTTTAATTTCTAAATCAATCAAGAATTGTCCAGCATGGTCACGAATTTTTCTTAATTCATCTAATTCGTCATCATAGCCTTCTGCAATTACATTGCCATCACGTAATAATACAGGTGGATTTTCAACAATTGCATCCATGAGATGTTGATGCAAACTCTTAAAATCACCTAATTCATGATCTAATTGCATCAATAGCTTAGAGTTTTGCGTTTTTAAGACAGGTGCTAAAGCATGTCTTAAAAATGGAATTTGTGCACAGGCTTGGCGGAGTTGTACTAAATCACGCGGACGGGCACTACCTAATGCAACTCGGCTGAGTACACGTTCTATATCACCGATTTCTTTAAGCACCAGACGGACTGGTGCTTCATGATAACCTTTTAATAATTGTTCTGTAGCATCCAGTCGAGCATCTAAAATTGCGGTATCACGAAGAGGTTGCATTAGTGTGCGACTAAGCAAACGTCCACCCATCGCAGTCTGACAGTCATTAATCAATTGAAATAATGACGTTCCGTGTTCAAATAAAGGCTCGATAATTTCTAAATTACGACGAGTAATCGGATCAAGTGCAATAAAGTCGGTGCTTTGCTCAATCTGAATCGAACGAATATGGGGTAATGCCGTTTTTTGAGTTTCTTTGGCATAATGGATTAAAGCTGCCGCGGCTGCTTTTGCCAAAGGATAAGGGTCTAAACCAAAACCAGATAAAGTTGACACAGAGAGCTGATCACATAAGGTTTTTTGAGCATTATTTAAATTGAAATCAACATTTGGACGCTTAGTTACAGGGCAATCAAGATTTTTCTTAATTTGTTCAATAATATTTTGATCAACTAAATCTTCATCGATCAAGATTTCGCTCGGCATTAAACGAGCCAGTTCAATCGAAAGTTGCTCTGGTTTATAGTTTTGTTGTTGAACTTTAAAAATACCTGCACTGAGATCAAGCAGTGCAAAACCGATTTGATTTTGCTGAATGCAAAGTGCGACTAAGTTTGATGATTGATAACTTGTTAACAGGGCATCATCTGTGAGTGTGCCAGGTGTTAGGATACGAACAACTTTACGTTCAACTGGACCTTTTCCAGTCACTTCACCCACTTGTTCACAAATTGCAACGGTACGACCTGCTTTTACTAAACGAGCTAAGTAGCCTTCGGCGGCATGATAGGGAACACCTGCCATAGGGATAGGCTCACCATTTGCTTTACCACGATGGGTGAGAGTAATGCCTAAAAGTTTTGCTGCTTGGTGTGCATCATCAAAGAATAATTCATAAAAATCACCCATACGGTAGAACAATAGTGCATGTGGATAATCCATTTTGACCGTGGTGTATTGCTGCATCATCGGCGTAAGAGATGAAAGATCAGCCATAACTGTGTCACTTTTCATGCGTGTTAAATCCTTAGGTATTGATGAAACTTGAAAGTATTTGGTTTATTAGAAAGCCAATACAAATAAAACAATGGGAAAGTATAACGATCTTGGTTGTCGTAAGTGAATCAACAAAATGAAAGCAGTTGTAATGCGTTCCCAACTCGTAGCATCTTAACAAAACAAGGTTCATTCACAAAAAGGAATCCTAATAGAGCTGAATAAATAATCAGCAAAGTAATGAGGAAATTTCCCAGTCGTACACTAATGGCTTATGTGGCTAGAGCGATAGGTGCTGACGTTTCTCCAAATATGGGGATTGGTTTTGCTCGTTGGGAAGGTGCAGAAGTTTCTTGGACTTTGCTTTATGACGAAGTGGTTTTTGTAATTGAAGGCTGCTTTGAATTAACTGCAAATGGTCAAAAATATGAAGTTCATCCAGGTCAAATGCTATGGATACCTGAAGGTACAGAACTCATTTATGGCGGTCATGCATTATTTGGTTATGTCGTACATCCTGGTAATTGGAAAGAAATTCACGGTATTTCTTAATTTTTTTTAATCATAAATTGATGCAGTGTGCAAGTTTTGCGTTGAATTAAATAGAAATTTGCACATAAACAACAACAAACACGAGTCAAAAATCTGCTGGAAAAGTTTTTGATACAACAGTGCAATAAGAAACAGGGCGAAGTTTCTTAATACTTTTATTTAAACAAGGAATTGTAAATGAATACAAAATTTTATCGTGATGTTGCAACGGGCTTATTTATCTTCAGTTTAGCGGCACCTTCATTTGCTGGAATTACATTTGGGAATCCAAAAGCAGATACAGGAGCATTAACCGTTTCGGCAACTTTACGTGCTAAATATAATTATAAAGATTATGGAAAAGATATTGATCCAGATAATAGTATTAAGTTTGATGCTGCTATTTTAAATTTTGGGTATGAGTCATCTAAAGTTTTTGGTAGTGCTCAATGGCGCTGTTATCAATGGTCAGACCTTTGTGATTTTTCAACCTTGGTTTCGGCTTATGCAGGCTATCGCTTAAATGAAACAGACAATATCACGCTAGGTTTACAACCCGTTCCATTTGGTCCCAGCCGTTTTTGGGATAGTAGTTTCTATGCAGGTATGAATTACACACTAGGTTTGCAAGATACGCTTAATCTTGGTGTTAATTATCATGCAGAATTACCATCGGCTACCAAGTTTGACTTAGCCTATTTTGCACGAGATGGCGGTAACTATACTGGGACAGCAGATAACGATACAGCGCGTTATTCAGCAAATGCTGTGAAAACAGATGATCCAACGATGACGAGCCTTAAAGAAAAAAATATGTTTGTAGCGCGAGTAATACAAGATCTCGATTTTATAAACAATGATGATTTAAAAATGGCAGTTGGGGGAAGCTATTGGTATTCATCTATTGATAACAAGCGGAACAATCAAGATGGTAGTCGAAAAGCATGGTCTTTATTCAATACCATTAATTATCAGAATTTAGGGATTACACTTACTGGTGGGCAGCTCAAGATTGATAATAAAGATCCAATTTCGAACTACTCAACCTTTGGTTCATTTGATACTGAATACAATATTGCCAATAAAGGTCTGTTTTACTCAGTTGATGTCAATTATGCCTTTAAAAATGTGAGAGACAACTTGAACATTACGCCTTATCTCGTGCTAAGTGGTTTCAATAAAGACCAAAAAGGATATAAAGATTCACAACGTAATATCATAGGTGCGGCTTGGAACTATAAGAATATTGCTGTTTATACAGAATATGTCATGAGTAAAAATGATGTATTTATTGGCGGTAATGCTGATTCATTTGCAGCAGGTGATGACAATAAATGGAATAAGCTAGCGAATGTCATTTTTACCTATACGTTTTAAAGGGCGCTTTTAATTTTTTAACCTTGTTCCGTCAACAATTTTCAAGAGGTTTGACTGCCTCTTGAAAAATTTTAGGTAATGAAAGCAGTGACTTCTCCATATATTCATACTTTTATTTTATTTTTCTCATTATTGAATCCTTTTCTCATGAGTGTCTACATGATTGGTCTTATTCGCCATACGGAGACAAAGAGCTTCAATAAAGGGTTAATACAAGGTGCTTTGATTGCTTATCTTGCTTTCATTCTTTTTGCTTGGGGTGGGGAGGCAATCTTTAATAAATATTTGAATGTACGATTTGAATCATTTCAAATTTTTGGTGGACTCATCTTTTTAGTGATTGGTTACCGATTCGTATTTCAAGGTGCGGACACGATTGGTGAAATGAGAGGAGCACCTGAACATTTAGCTGGCACAATTGCGATGCCGTTTATGATTGGTCCAGGAACGATTAGTGCAGCCGTTGTCGCTGGTATGAAAATGAATCTTTTAGAGGCGGCAGCAGTCATTGGGCTTACGCTATTTGTGTCATGCAGTATATTAATTTTAATGAAGTTTCCGCATGATCATTTGAGATATAAACATGCAAAGCATATTGATCGCTATTTTGATATTGCTGGTCGATTGGCAGCTTTGCTGATCGGCACAATTGCCATAGATATGATTGTTACAGGGGTTATTAGATTAATCGAGCAGCAGTGAGGCAATTCAAAATTAGTTGATGAAATAGTTGTGCTTTATTCGCTATGAGACTTATGCTTTTTTAACGAACAATTGACTGTGATTAAATTAAAATGCCGCACACAAGTTGAACTCATATGCGGCACCATAGTAGGTGTATCAAACCGTGCGCTAACTTTATCAATAAATGGAGTGCTTGATGAGTGTACCAAGACTAATGGCTAATATGTGGTGGTTAAAGATTGGGCATTTTTCTCTTGGCGTATGGATTTCCCTGTCAAATTGGAGCAGTTTGCATGTGCTCAATTATATACAAGTTGCTGAACTTTGATTTTTACTTTAATTCATCACTCTTGAAATATTTTAATTTTTACAAATTAATTGTAACTAGAACGTAAATAAACTGATAATTAAATCAGCTAATTTCAGTGTGTTAGCAGCATAATTAATAAAAGTATAATACTTATAACTCTTGTTACAACGATTAGGTCGACAATCTTCATAAATTTTCCCATAGTCTTATAAAAGGCACTTTGTGAGGGTATTATGGAAAGAGTCACGGTAATTATTAAGGATCAAGAAGAGAATGAATCTATTGTAATGGCACAGCTAAATGATTTTGAGGATCATGATCTGCCATTTTTCAAAAGAGTAGAGCATATTGAAGTTGAAGGTGAAGTTCTTTTCCCGAATATGGATTTACTTTTTGAAAATGAAGAAGATGGTAAGGTTTATCGTTTGGTCTCAGCTGTGGATGATAAAAGGTTTATTTAAAAAATGTTGAATTTGAAAATAAAATCCACCTATTGTTTAATAGGTGGATTTTTTATAACTGAATATAATTATTATTTTAAAGGTATTGTTCAGTATTTTTATCAAGATTTTCTTGATTTATTTTAATGGAAGATAAAATAATCTGAATCCTTACAGAATTAAAACCAGTGCTTTTACTAGAGCAATAAATTAAATTTTGACTAACTAATCAGATTAAGTCCTTTAACAATATCGTTAAATTCTGAACCATTTAACCAAAAGGATTTTTTTAAGAAGAGCGTCGTCATAATACTTTCTGCTGCTTCACTATTTGGACTTTCACAAAATAAACCATAGCTATTACCAAGAACATTATTGTCTTCGATCAGACGGATAAAGTAAGCATGTTGTTCATCAGCATAGCCAAGAATAGCATCACGTCGATTGTTCATTTTTCATGTCTCCACATCAAAAATATTTGAATAAAACCTAACCGCTGAGAGACCAGATATATTACTTTTTAGATCAATTACTTAGCAGAATTAATGTTGAGTTAAAATCTGTAAGTAATTAATTTTAAAGCATTAATTTTAGTTTGTTTACATCCTTGTTTAAATCAAACAAGCTAAAATCTGATCTATGAAATTTATTCTTATGCAAAAAATATTATTCGTCAACTTGAATTTGTAACTTTTTCAAGTTAAATTATTTTCAAGCAATTAAAACTTGGGTAAGGGGGATTTATGGCTAAAAAAACTGAATCAGAGCATGGTGGTGCCAGAGCAAATGCGGGACGTAAAGCGCAATTCAGTGAACCCACCAAAGTGATTCGTGTTCCTGAGTCTCAAGTTGATTTCATCAAAAGTTGGTTACTGAATAATGTCAAAACAGGTGCACGTAGCGATCTAAGTACTTCGCTAAAAATTCAGAATGTTCAAGCGAAGAATGATCGAATTTACCATATTCCACTGGCAACGGAACGTGTTGCTGCTGGTTTTCCGTCACCAGCACAGGACCACGTTGAACAAGCTTTGGATTTAAATGAATTTTTAATTCGTAACGAAAATTCAACGTTTATCGTGAAAGCAAATTCACTGTCGATGTTGGATGTAGGAATTGATATTGATGATCCGCTCGTGGTTGATCGTAGTATTCCAGCTAAGTCAGGTGATATTGTGATTGCCTTGATTGATAATGATTTTACTGTCAAGCGTTTAATGATTGATCACCATTTCAGCCCTCCGAAAGTATGGCTCAAAGCCGAAAACCCTGATTATCAAAATATTTATATCACTGAGGGTCAAGAACTGGTGATTTGGGGTGTTGTCACTTATAACCTAAAACCGATGAGGTGAACTAGATGAGTTTGCCACAACGAATTTTTGCTTTGATCGATGTGAATAACTGCTATGTCAGTTGTGAGCGTGTGTTTAATCCAAAGCTAGAACAGCGTCCTGTGGTGGTTTTGTCGAATAACGATGGCTGTGTGGTTTCTCGTTCTTATGAAGCGAAAAAGCTCGGCATAAAAATGGCAGTGCCATTTTTTCAGATCGAAGATTTGGTTCGACAGCATCAAGTACAAGTCTTTTCCAGTAATTATGCGTTGTATGCGGAAATGTCTCGCCGTTTTATGAACATTTTAGGGAGTTTTGTTGATCCATGTGAGCAAGAAGTATATTCGATAGACGAATGCTTTTTAGAGTTCACCGCTTATCACGATCAATATGATTTAACCAGTTATGCGCAGCAGATTTTATCGACTGTGAAGAATTGGTTAGGTTTACCATGTTGTATTGGAATAGGGTATTCCAAGACTCAAGCAAAACTTGCGAATCATTTAGCAAAAAATAATTCATGTTTCCAAAGTGTTTGTAACATGGTGGATGAGGATCCTTGTATCATCGAGGATTTATTAACGTATTTGCCTGTAGGTGAGGTTTGGGGCGTTGGACGAAAGATTCGACAGCGTTTAGAAAAAATGAATATCCATTCGGTGATGGATTTGGTCGAAGCTGACCCAAAGATGATTGGACAGCACTTTTCGGTTGTACTGGAAAATACAGTCAAAGAATTAAGAGGAATTGCTTGTTTAGAAATAGAGGATGTAATTCCAGATCGTCGCCAAGTACTGAGTAGCCGATCCTTTGGGCAACCAATTGAAGATAAGAATAGTCTAAGTGGTGCTTTAACTGAATTTACCTTGCGAGCAGTCGAGCGTTTGCGACAACAAAAATTATTGTGCAAAGCTGTTGGGATAAGTATTCGCACCAATCGCTTTAATAAAAATGAATATTATCGTCCTTATACAACCGTTTATTTGTCAGACTATAGTGATGATCGCCTAGACATTATCAAGGCAGTTCAACAAGGACTTGATCGTATTTATCAAGCAGGACATCGTTATAAGAAAGCGGAGGTAATTTTGCTTGATATTATTCCACAACACGCTTATGCCGTTGATTTGTTTCATAACACTGAGGAAATGATCGAACGACAAAATCTTTCAGCGACATTTGATTATATCAATCAAAAATTTGGACGTGATGTGATGACGCTCGGAAGACTGATTACACCGCATGGGCGCACATGGGCGATGACGCAAAGCTTTAAATCTCCAAGTTATCTTACGAAATGGAGTGATATTTTAAAAGTTTCTTAGCATATATGAATTGCTCTCAATAAAAAGACAGGTTTTATCCTGTCTGTTTTATATTTTGGGATATCGTGATTTAGAGCTTTTGAGCATAAGATTCTAATTGATCTACGACAGTACCCCAACCATGAAAGAAACCCATGTCTTCATGTTGTTGTCTTGCCTCAGGAGTACGATGGCGTGCAATCGCCGTATATTTTGTAGATCCATCATCAAGGTCTTCAAAAATAATCATCGCTGTCATAAATGGATTTTCACTCGGTTTCCAATCTTCAGTATAGGCATCGGTGAAAACTAATTTTTCGCCCTCAATAATTTCTAAAAATACGCCGTTATTTGGAATCAGATTGCCATCAACATTAAATAAGGTATTAAATTTTCCGCCTACTTTTAAATCAATTTCACATGATTCAATTGAGTGCGGTTTAGGGATAAAGAAATGTTTAATATGTTCTGGAGTCGTCCAACATTCCCAAAGTAATGCGCGGGGTACAGCAACAGTTCTTTCTAGTTTTAGATCTGTTTGGGGATCAAGATTCATTTTTTCTTTTCCTTTGTAAATTGAGTGCATAGTCTTCTAATTGATTTAAGCGCGTTTCCCACATGGCTTGTTGTTCATGTAACCAGTGTTGCACAGGATTTAACGCATTGGGGCTAAGTGCATATGTTCTGACTCGGCCATTTTTTAGGGTTGTAATGAGCCCAGCTTCTTCTAGTTTTCTTAAATGTTTAAGAAAAGAAGGAAGAGCCATTGCATGTTCTTCTGCCAATGATGTTGTGGTTGCATCGCCATGCGACAGACGAGTCAATATTGCTCTGCGTGTTGGATCACTTAAAGCATTAAATAACAGATCGAGTTGTGAATCATACTTAGCCATAAGGGTAAGTATTGTGCTAAAAAATATTCAAGTCAAGAAAAACTTATCCAAATAGCTAAGTTTTGTTTGGCGTATTTTAGATTAAAAAATTAAGATGTTGATTCTGATCTAAATTGTTTAGATAAATGTTTGACTAAGTGATCAATAGCCAAGCGTGTTTTTAACGGCATAAATGATTGTGATGACCAAACTACATGTATAGGAAAGTTGATGGTTGTAACATCAGACAGTGTTTGTATCAGCTTTCCTTGTTGCAGTTCATCTTGAATGAGCCAGTCTGGTAGCCATGCAACACCAGCGCCCAATAAAACTGTATTTTTGATTGCTTGCATGTCATTCAGCATAAATTTGGCTTTCGGTTTAATCGAAATAAGTTGCTGATCTTCTGTCTGCAAATGCCATTTTTGTAAATAACCCGTGTGTGGATAGGTGATCGTGGTGTGATTTTTCAGATCATCTAAATGCTTAATTTCACCATGTTTTGCAAGATAATCAGGGGTAGCACACAGCAGCATACGATGATCACCTAACTTTCTAGCGATCAGTTGGTGGGTATCAGCTAAGTTACCAATCCGTATGGCGAGGTCAAAACCATCCTCAATAAGATCGATAGTTCGATCATTGAAGGAAAGTTCAATTTGAAGGTCAGGATGTTGTTGAGCAAATTCAACAATTAACGGCGTAATAAATAGCTGGCCGACTAAAACGGGTGCAGAAATTCGTAATAAACCTGTGGCTGAGATTTTGCCTTGATCCAGTAAATGTTCAGCAGTATGAATTTCAGCGATAGCTTTACGGCTATGTTCATAAAAAAGTGCACCTTCATCAGTCAAGCTCAGTAATCGTGTTGTACGTTTAAATAAGGTCACACCTAACCGTTCTTCTAAACGAGCAATACTTTTGCTAATCGCAGATCGAGTGAGATGCAATTGTTCAGCAGCATTTGTAAAACTACCCGCCTCAACAACAGTGACAAAAATCGCAATAGTATTCAGTTCAGTATGCATAATTGTGGAGTTTTTGGAATCAATTTTAGGAAATAATATCACTTTTGTTGAAAATATTGTGATCGTAATATGGTGCTATCCACTTAATAGGGCATAGATATGACAAAGGTGTTAGTACTTAAATCAAGCATGATGGGTGAGCAATCTCAGACGAATCAGCTCATTGAGCAGCTTTTAAAGCAAAGAGCTGAACATGGCTTTCAAGATGATGTGATTACACATGACTTAACAACGCTGAATTTACCTGTATTAAATGCTGATATTTTTCATGCGCTACGTGGTGCCGAAAATGATTCACAGCAAATCCAAAAGATTGTGCAATTGTCTAATCAATTGATTGCAGAATTAAAGCAGGCTGACTTATTGTTGATCGGTGCGCCGATGTATAACTTGAATGTACCGACGCAATTGAAAAACTGGTTTGATTTGGTTGTACGTGCTCGTCATACCTTCAGATATACCGAAACTTATCCGCAAGGGTTGGTAGACGGCGTAAATGCAATTGTGGTCAGTAGCCGTGGCGGAGTACATTTAGGACAGCCGACAGATGCTGTAAGTCCTTATTTAACATCAGTGTTAGGTTTGATTGGTATTCATAATGTTGAGTTTGTTTATGCTGAGGGTATGGATATTCCACCATTACGTGAAAATGCTTTAAAAGCCGCACATACGCAGATACTAAAACTCGCAGTCTGATTTTTTGAACAAATATTTCAAGTATTAAAAGAATTAGAGCATTTATCTAATTCTTTTAATGTGAATAAAAGTCTTTCTAATGGATGTTAGAACAAGGTTAGTGAATATTTTTCCACCATTGTTTGAAGTTTTGTTGATCATTATCGAGCTCAACTAACTCCCCAATCATTGGGGTGGCAAGTCGATAATTTCTTCTTTGTGAGTATTGAACGATACGTGTGATTGGCTCTTTCCAAGGATGTTTGGCTAAGCTAAATTTAGAGTGGTGTACTGGAATCATATTACGTGCTTTGAGTTCTTCAGTTGCTTGAGCAACCTCATCGGGATGACAATGTACTGAGCGCCAAGCAGCATCATATTGACCATTTTCCATTAATGCCCAATCGAAAGGCCCATATTTTTTTCCGATCTCTACAAAGTGTTTGTCATAGCCCCCATCACCTGTATAGAAAACTTTTCTTTTAGGGGATTGAATAATAAATGAGACCCAAAGATTTTTGCCACCATTGAACGCACGTCGAGAATCATGATGTGTGGTTTCGGTAATAATGGTAATCCCGTCATCAAATTCGATTCGGTCGCCCCAATCTTTTTCAATCAGTTTATCTTTGGGATAACCCCAATATTCAAAATGCTCACCGACTCCCAATCCTGTAATGACATATCGAACTTTGTCTTTGAGCTTGAGTGCTGTTTCATAATCTAAATGGTCGTAGTGATCATGTGAGATGAGTAAGTAATCAATTGCAGGCAAATCCTCAACGCTATAAATATCTGTGCCTTTATATGCTCGAGTTCCCCATGGGAAAGGTGTTGCTTTACCGCTCATGACAGGATCGATTAGAAAGGTTTTGCCATGTAATTGCATAAACACAGAAGAGTGCCCAAACCATACAATCACATCTTGTTTGGGATTTAATGTTTTGAGATTGGTTTGAATAGAGGGGATAGGGTCTTTGGGATTACGGTGTGGGATGGTTTTAATGAAAGTTCTATACAGTTCAACGAAAATACTTGTATCTTCAGCGATACCAGATTTCTCCATTAAATTTCTAAATTGACCTTGGCGATAGTTGGGAGAGTTTTCAATCAATTGTAATCGTTCACCTGTTGGATTTTTACCAAACAATGGGTGCTGTGTGTACAAAATGCTGCTACCTAGTAGCAAGACAACAACGATAGCAAAAAGAATTAGCATAGATAGAATTAACCTTTTCATTTGAGCATTCGATTAACAACATTAATAAAAAGTCAAAGCGACAAAATGATGAAATATTGTCTAAAAATCGACGAATGAAAGATTGCCTATTCTTATTTAATATTTGCCTAATCTAACGAGATATGAGAAATGGCTTTTAGGATTTTTGGTGGGTGTTGTGATTGAACAAAACGAAGCCATTTAGAGGTGATCGGTTTATGTTAGACTATTCGACATTACAGTCATTCAAAATACTGTAAGTTAACGAAATGAGTAGGCGAAATGATTGGGCAGCAAAGAAATGTATTGGCAGCTTTGGGAATAGATGTTTGGATTCCTAGAGATGTAGTGTGCCAAAAAAATACTGCCTCAAGCATTTGGCGAGATCAAGCAGTTGAAGAAACTCCGCAAATACCACAAATGAGTTTTGAGACTGAAACACTCAAACCAGAAATTCAAACAAATGAAGTACAGCCACAAAAAATAAAACAAGCTGAATCTCCTCAAGTTGAAATTACAGAACAAGCATCTGTTCAAAAGGCGATTTCTGAAAAAGAACAGGTTGTCGTTAGTGCATCTGTGCAAGCATTTGAGTTGCAGATGTATGTGCTAGAAAATACTGCCATTTTGGTAGAAAGTAGCCAGTTAAATGATGAACAACGACAACTTTGGCGTAATATTCAAAAAGCAAAACTTGGACAATATGCTGAGCTGAAATGGCCATTTCCATTGGCTGGTTTCCAAGAGAGTAGAGGCTTATCTTCTTACATCCAAGGGTTCTTAGATGCATCGGCAAATAACAAAAAAATACTCTGCCTAGGCCAACTTGATTTTCTACAACATTCAAATCTCTTATATTTAGCGAGTTTAGAAGAAATGATCGCACAACCATTATTGAAAAAACGGTTGTGGCAACTTATGCAATAAGGTTCGGAAATCCAATCATGAAGAAAGTCGTTGTATTTAGCCAAATTGATCGAGAAGTATTAGCAAAACTACAGCAGAACTATCAAGTTGTTGTATTAAATCCCAAGCTTGGTGACATCAATGAACAGATTCGTAACGAAGTCGTGGATGCTGATGCGATGATTGGAGCAGGACGTTTACTCAATGAAAGTAATTTAGCGCCTGCACAAAAACTCAAAATCATTTCAACGGTTTCTGTTGGATATGACAATTATGATGTGAACTATCTAAATCAAAAGAAAATTTGGCTTGCAAATACACCTCATGTTCTTACGGAAACGACTGCTGATTTAGCTTTTAGCTTATTACTCAGCGCTGCTCGTAAAATTCCGCAACTTGATGCTTGGACCAAACAGGGGGAATGGAAACGTACCGTTTCTACTGAGCAATTTGGTGTAGATGTTTTTGGTAAAACCCTTGGGATCATTGGTTTAGGTCATATTGGTGCTGCAATAGCACGACGCGGATTTCATGGGTTCAACATGAACATTTTGTATCATAACCGCCGTGAAAAGATCGAAATTGCGCAGGCATTTAATGCAGAGTACCGAGAGTTAGATCAATTGCTACAACAATCTGATTTTGTCGTGGTTGCCGTTGATTTAAATGCTGAATCAAAAGCCTTGATGGGTGCTGAACAGTTTAACCTCATGCAGAAACATGCGGTATTTATTAACATTGCTCGTGGTTCAGTGGTTGATGAAAATGCTTTGATTGAAGCTTTACAACAACAGAAAATCTTTGCAGCTGGTTTAGATGTTTATGCCAAAGAACCCTTGCAAACATCACCATTATTTGAATTAGAAAATGTTGTCACAGCTCCGCATATTGGCTCAGCGACAGCTGAGACACGCCAGAAAATGGTGAATCTCGCTTATCAAAATTTAGTAGATGCTTTAGAGGATCGTACACCTCGTTACTTGGTGAATCCTCAGTTCTGATAAAACCGATTTAATTGCTGAATTAATCAGCGATGCTATCTATTTAAAAAAATCAATATTGATACACTTGCGCCCTTTGATGACTTTATCTTGGGGCGTCTGTGTTTGAGAAATTAGCTGAACAAAGTTTAGGATTAATGGGGTGGGAAATCGACAATCATTGGGATTTAAATATCGACCAATGTGTCATGATCGCAGCTCCTCATACAAGCAATTGGGATGCACTGTATGCACGTTTGGCGCTAAAAGCTTTAGGTGTAAATGTTCGTTTAACGATTAAAGACAGTTATATGAAGTTTCCATTTGGCCCTTTTGTACGTGCAATGGGCGGAATTGGAATCGACCGAAGCGTCAAACAACAAGGCCAAGGGCGACCAAGTATGGTCCAGTTGATGAGTGATCTTTTCAAGACTCATCCAAAGCTTGTAATGTTAGTCACACCAGAAGGTACTCGTGCTAAACAGGAACAATGGAAAACAGGTTTTTATCATGTTGCAATGACAGCAGGTGTGCCGATTGCATTGGCTTATATGGATTATGCTAAGAAAAAAACGGGTGTGGGGAAAATCATTTATCCTACAGGGGATTTTGAAAAAGACATGACTGAAATTATGGCTTTTTACGCGGAAATCCATGCTAAATTTCCTGAAAAATTCAGCGTAGATCAGCGCTATACTTCGGCTAAATAATTACGCCGATTTCAAAACTCATAAAATAAGGCGGGATTTTCCTGCCTTTTATAACACATTGTTGCAAATTTCTCCTTTTTTCAATGCTATATTAAATTTTTTCATTAAAATCATAGAGAAACTCTTTGAGATCATTGCTGCTTGCATGTGGCTTATTTGCCACGACTCAACTTAGTCATACTCAGGTCTTTTTGCCAACGGTGACGGCTGCGCAAACAGAAGTACCTGAGATTGGAAGCGGTATAGGTTTACTCGATCAACAAAAAGAAAAATATATCGGTGAAAAAGTTTATCGTGAAGTTCATCGTCAAATGCCAACTGTGCAAGATGCATGGTTGGAAGATCAATTCCTACAAGTATTTTCAGGTATTTTAAGCCAAACGCAATTGGGGCAACCCATTGGTCTCGTCATTATTAAAGACCCTCAAATTAATGCCTTTGCTGTTCCTGGTGGTTTATTTGCATTGAATACAGGTTTAATTACTTCAGCAAAAAATCTTGATGAAATTGCGGGTGTAATGGCACATGAAATTGCACACGTTGCACAAAGACACTATAGTCGCTCTCAAGAAGCATTTAAGGGGCAAGGTTTACTTGCATTGGCTGGAATTCTTGTCGGTGCTGCTATTGCATCTCAGGCCGATGGTAATGCGGGTGCAGCTGTAATGATGGGGACTCAAGCGGCACTAATGGATAAGCAATTGAGTTATAGCCGTAATCAAGAACGTGAAGCGGATCGTATCGGGATGCAATTTATGTATGCCGCAGGTTATAACCCTCAGAGTATGGCGGATTATTTTGAAACCATGCATCGTGCCACTAGTCGTGTCAGTTTCTTACCTGACTTTTGGTTTACTCATCCTTTAACGACTGAGCGAATGAGCGAAGCTCGTTTACGCGCTAATCAACTACCTAAAGTCAGATCTAAAATTTATGATCTCGATTTTGAAATCCTAAAACTCTATACCTTGGTGGTTTCAAATCAGGCTACTGAAATTCAATTACAGTCGCTGGCGAATCAGAAAAATACCGCAGCACAATTAGCGCTTAGTAAGTTCTATCTTGAGCAAGGTGACTATACTCAAGCACAAGCGAATTTGGATTTAGTAAAGGTTAAACTTAAGAATCATGTGCTTGTACCTTTGATTCAAACTGATATTTATCTTGGGCAAAATAAATTAAGTCAGGCATTTAACAGTATTAATTCTGTTCAAAAAACAATGCCTGAAAATAGAGCGTTGTCTTATAAATTGGCTGAGGTTCTGATTAGACAAGGGCAAATTATGGAAGCTCAAACACTAGTACAGCGCTTTATCCATAAAAATCAAAGAGACATACAAGGTTGGCAGCTATTACAACAAGCTGCGAATTTAGATAAAAGTTCATCGTTACAAGCTATTAATGTTTTGGGATATCGTGCTGAAGCAGAATATTGGTCTGGTTATGAAGAAAATGCGATTAAGTCGATGCTACATGCACAACGGTTAGCAAAAGGTAATATCGCGATGTCAGCAAAGATTGAATCTCGTTTAAAACAGATGCAAGATGAACGTCGGATGAGACTTTAAACGAAAATATTAAATTGAGTTATTTCATTCAGAATATACTCGGGTCAGAGAACAGAACAGCTTTATGAATATCAAATTAGAAAAGTTTCACGCTCAAGATTTTGATGATTATTTTCAACTGGTTGGTAATGAAGAAGTGATGGCTATGATCACTGAAAGAGCGATACCTACGGAAGAGGCGGAGCGCGATTTTCAATTACTTTTAGCGAATAACCAATTACATCCAAACTTTGGTCATTTTAAGATTTTAGATGCTAGTACTAATGAATATATAGGCTTAGCTAAATTAGAAATTAAGAGTTTGTGTGACAGAGAAGCTGAGCTGGGATATATGCTTTTACCAAGTTTTTGGGGAAAAGGTATCGCTCGTAAAGTTAGTCAGAATTTACTTGAAGATGCCAAAAGCCAAAATTTGATTAATAAAATATTTGCGATTATTGATCCTAAAAATATAGCCTCACGTAAAATATTAACTAGTCAGGGCTTTATTCATAAAGAGTTTAAAGATTATGATGGGCTTCCAGGTGAAATACTTGAGCTAAAGCAAAGCGTTATTTGATTTATACTAAACGATAAAAGTTAAAGACCACTTATAGTTATAAAATTTAGGGGGATTATTATGATCAAAGGGCAGTGTTTGTGTGGGGCTGTACAATATCAATATCTGGGAGAGATTGAAAATAGTATCCTATGCTATTGCACGGATTGCCAACAGGCTCAAGGTGCATTAGGCGGATGGAATAGTCCACTTGATCAAACTCAGTTTGAGTTCATTTCTGGACAGGAGCAATTGAAAGAATATTTTCATACACCGAATAAAGCACGAGTATTCTGTCAAAACTGTGCTAGTCCAATTTATTCATATCGTAAGGATTTACCCAATATCATTCGCTTACGTTTAGGTACGGTGACAGACGGAAATATCCCTGCGCCAACTGAAGAATTTTTTACCGAGCATAAGCCAAATTTTATTGAATTAAGCTAAGATATTTGGCGTAAAGAAAAGCTGAGAAGTTACAATATTTATGAAGAAATTTTTTTGTTTTATTTTCGCATTCAGTGCGGCGGGGATGAGTATTGCAGCATCAGTTGAGCAATATGTAAATTCAGTTGAGAAAATTCGCGGGGTCTACGCACAGGATATTCGGGGTTTTTTACGAAGTTTAAATCCTCAAACAACACAATTTACACATGAGCAGCAGGCTAAATATTGCCAGATTAATCAGCGCTATATTCAAGACATGTCAGATGCGATTGAGAAAAATCGATCATCACTACCACAACAATACGCGAGTATGACTAAGCAAGATTTAATCAAGCAAGTGGTTGAGTCAAAAGAAATGCAAATGCTGGCAAAATATAATGTTCAGTGTGAATTTAGATAATAAAAAGACCTTGGGTTCATTGTTAAAATGAATCCAATTTAAAAAATAGGGGAATATAAAAGGAGTTAAGCAGATTAGCTTAATTTTGCTTTGATTTTAGCAGATACTTGTGCAGGATCGGCACGCCCGGCTATGATCGGACGTAGAGAATTCATCACCTTACCCATATCTTTCATGCTAGTAGCTTCTTGAGCAGCAATCGTTTGCTCAATGATAGAATCAAGCTCTTCCTCAGTCATAGCTTCTGGTAGAAATTGAGAAATAACCTCAACTTCGGCTTGTTCTTTACTAGCTAAATCTTCTCGACCAGCACCTTGAAAGGCCTTAATCGATTCTTTACGTTGTTTAATTTGCTTTTCAATGACCGCAAGAACCTGAGCATCGTCAAGCTCAATGCGCTCATCGACTTCGATTTGCTTAATTGCTGCCTGTAGACCGCGAATAACCGTTACTGTTGCCATATCTTTGGCACGCATTGAAGTTTTTAACACGTCAGTAATTTGGTTTTTTAAAGTCGTCATAGTCTTTTCAGCAGTCAATCACAAATTAATTAGTAAAGGCGAGTAGTACGTACAGATTCGCGAGTCAATTTCTTTTGATAACGCTTAACTGCAGCAGCTTTTTTACGCTTACGTTCTTGAGTTGGTTTCTCATAGAATTCGCGCTTACGAACGTCTGCTAAAACACCAGCTTTTTCGCATGAACGCTTGAAACGACGGATAGCTACGTCTACTGGTTCGCCTTCTTTCAACTTAACTTGTGGCATGTAAAATCCTCTAAGATTATGGATAAGATCTAACGCACGATTGCACTAGATCGCAAGTGAAGGTCAGTATTTTACTCATTTACAACTCAGATCACAAGTCTATAATAGCTTCGATATTATTTTTGATCGTTGTAAAGGCAGTTTAATGATTGTTTTGGGCTTAGAAACTTCGTGTGATGAAACTGGGTTAGCACTCTATGATAGCGAGCTCGGCTTACGTGGACAGGTTCTCTATAGCCAGATCAAACTGCATGCGGAATATGGTGGTGTTGTGCCTGAATTGGCTTCACGTGATCATGTTCGTAAAATGATTCCATTGATAAATCAATTGCTTGGGCAAAGTGGTGTTACTAAGCAAGAGATAGATGCTATTGCTTATACGCGTGGCCCTGGACTCATGGGCGCATTGATGACAGGTGCTTTATTTGGTCGCACTTTAGCTTTTGCGTTTAATAAACCTGCGATCGGTGTACATCATATGGAAGGTCATATGCTTGCACCATTACTTTCAGAAACTCCACCAGAATTTCCGTTTGTCGCATTATTGGTTTCGGGCGGTCACACTCAACTCATGGCTGCATATGGTATTGGTCAATATGAGTTGCTTGGTGAATCTATTGATGATGCAGCAGGTGAAGCTTTTGATAAAGTTGCTAAAATGATGAAGCTGCCTTATCCAGGTGGGCCAAATATTGCAAAACTTGCTTTACAAGGCGATGCACAAGCTTTTGAATTTCCACGTCCGATCTTACATCAGGGCTTGGATTTTTCTTTCAGTGGCTTAAAAACAGCTGTTTCTGTTCAATTGAAAAAATTGGGTGAGGAAAATCGTGATGCTGATGTTGCAGCATCTTTCCAAGAAGCAATTGTGGATACTTTAGTTAAAAAATCTGTCAAAGCGCTTAAGCAAACAGGTCTAAAAAGATTAGTGATTGCGGGTGGTGTGAGTGCGAATGTTCGCTTACGTGAGCAATTAGAAACCTCTTTGAAAAAGATCAAAGCGCAAGTTTATTATGCTGAACCTGCATTATGTACAGATAATGGGGCAATGATTGCCTTTGCAGGCTATCAGCGTTTGAAAGCTGGTCAGCATGATGGTTTAGCTGTAACAACGACACCAAGATGGCCGATGACTGAGTTACAGCCAACCTAAGATATATTTCGTCATTTTTATGTGTTGTTAGTGAGTCGGTAAATCTGGATTATTTCTAGATTTACTTGATGATTCTTATCTTTAAAACTAAATCGTTAATTTATATCGATAGCAAGTTTGTTATCTACGTTATCGTATTAAAGTATTGGATAAATTATTTATTTCAATGCGTTCAAACGCATTGTGGAGTACGAAAGTTGAAAATTTCTTATATTTTTACATGTGGTCGATTAGAGTCTTTATATAAGATTCTATGCCTCACTCAACAAGGTGAGGAGACGGCATCAAAAGAGAAAGTCATTGAACAATATAAAAAAGATCTTTCTGTGGGACGGTCATTTGAGGAAACTGAACTTTATCAATTGATTGAACAAAGTGAAGAAAAAATCGTGATCAATCGTTTGAATAATATTCTTCGAGATAAACCTGTTCAACAGAAGAAAGATTTTGATTTTCAAGAATATAAGACAGGTGCATGGTCTGAATTTAATGATTATAAGTTAGCAGTTCGATTCTCTAATGCAAAAACGTTGTTGAGTGAAAAGCATTTTGAGAAAACTGGTGAATACATGACGAGTCGAGGTGTTGCAAAACTGACAGGTTTCAATCCAGCGAATATCAAGAATATGTTGCAACATAAAAGAGCAATCGTAAAAAAAATGCTCATTACATTGGAAAAATTAGCTGAAGAATATTGATATTAGTACGTTAGTACGCATAAAAGTGAGATGCAGAAAATCTGATTTTTCTGCATCAATTATTTGATAGGTGAGCTTGTTTTAACAAAAGTGGCTGACACAAATTTTAATATTTTTAAGTGCCAAATTTTAACATCCATAATGAACACATTAAAATCATCTGGGCAAGCAAAAAAAAGATTTTATTTTTCGACATTCACACATTTTAATGGCTCTTATAAGTCGATTAATTACTGTGTCTTGTCTGCTTTAGACAACACGGCTAAACAAACAAAAATCAAAGCCATACCTAACCAACCAATCGGTGCCAGTTGCTCGCCAACTAATAACACAGCAAATAAAGCTGCAACCAGTGGTTCGAATAAAGTAAGTGTCGTTGCTGTGCTAGCAGAAATTGTTTTTAGGGCATAGCCGAAAAGTAAATAGCCTAAGAACATTGGGATCAGCATCATATAACTAACAACATAAAGATTAACTGGCTCATCAAATAAATTTGAGCCTGTAAAAAATAGAGTTGGTAATAAGATTAATGCGCCAAAACCAAAAATAAGACCCATTGATGCTCTAGAGTCGACTCCACGATCAATCATTTTTTTAGCTGCCCACGAATATAAAGAATAAGTGAGTGCGGCAATTAGCCCAAGAACGATGCCTATGGTTTTCTGATCCGCTGCAATCGTTTGCGTTGTGCCGTGTGAGTGAGATTCTCCAAGCGATAATAAAAGTACGCCAGCAACGCCAAAGACAAAGCTTATGAACCATTTTCCAGAAAGTGCTTTTTTATCGAAAAATTTTTCTAATAATGCTGTAAATAAAGGGGCTGATCCAATCGAAACAACAGTGCCGATGGTAATACCTGCCATTCGCATAGACGTATAAAAGGCGAGTGGATAAATCGCAACTGAAATCATTCCAATCAGTAGCAAAGGATAATATGAGCGAATTTGTGGTAAATGATTCAGAATTGTTTTATGGGCTAACAGTGCTTGCAGTAAACCACCGCCACCCATGGCAATTGCCCCAATAGCTAAAGGACTGAGATTGGGAGCATAAGATGCAGCTGTTCCCGTCGTTCCCCATAAAATTGAAGCAACTAAAACAGCAATAAATCCATAATATGAGCTGAGGTTAAGGGAGTTATTCAATTTGAAATCTCTTGTTCTAACATGGTCTGAACCATTTTCTTAGCTGCAAATACTTTAGTGCTGGTACTTTCTAAACCAGCACGAGCAATTGAACCTTCTAAGATAAATGAAATAAGCAAAGCCAATTCCTGTACTCGTTGTTGATCAGTAATCATTTGATTTAAATGATTCGCAACGATGCTTTCGATTTCATCTTTATGACTTTTTACGGCTAAGCGCTCAGGGCTGTGTGCTGGAAATTCGGCTGCTGCATTTAATAAACCACAACCACGAAAGCCTTTTTCATAGGCAAATTCGGCATGGTCTTGATAAGCATCAAAAATTGCTAGAACTCCATCAATAGGTGTTTTGATCTGATGCTTTCTTTGTTCGTATAAATCTAGCCACTCTTGATGACGAGCTTCGATATAACAACTAATCAAATCAGCTTTGGTGGGGAAGTTGTTATATAGCGACATTTTTGCCACTTGAGCTTTGTCTGTAATGCTGTTGATACCTGTGTTTGCGATTCCATCGTTATAAAACAATGTTGCTGCTGCATCCAAGATTTTTTGTTTTGCTGATTTCGTGCTCATAATAAAATTTTATTAGGTATACCGATCTACCTAATATTATGGAAAAGTAAATGAATTAGCAAGATAAAATTCAATTGATGGAAGGAAAGGGAATAAAAGTTGATTAAGAAAACGTGTATCTTCTTAATCAACTCAAAAATTTATTTATAATTGTTTTTACTGTGAATGATTGCTAGCCCATAAATTGGCCATTTCTTTTCAGCTTTGAAGTTATTGACTAGCCAAGCGACGAGTACCAAAGCAATTGAACCTAAAAGAACTGGGAAAAATAGAAAGCTCCACTGGTACTGAATGGTATGTGCAGTGAGTAATATCACCAATGGATTTGCACCAGCAGGTGGATGCACGCAGCGAAGAATTTGCATGGCAGAAATTGCACAACCAACTGATAACGCAATACTTAATGCTGAAACACCAAAGGTCTTTAAAAATAATAAGCCAATAAAAGCCGAGACAAAATGCCCTAAAATAACGTTACGTGGTTGAGCTAATGGAGATTGAGAGACTGCATATAAGATGACACAAGTCGCGCCAAACGGTGCCATGATAAATAAGTTATTTGTTAATTTGCTGAGCAGAATTAAGATCAAAATACTTAATGTCCCGCCGATTAAACTTCTAATGATATCAATATATTGGGGTAGTGGTGCTAGATGTTCTTTACCTTTGAATAAAGCCAACATGGTTTTCTCACTGATGTCTTGATTTCCAGTGATAATAAAACTAAAATTAAAAATAGTACAGATCTGTACTATTTTTAATTAGGTAAAATTTTATGTCTAAATCAGCAACTAAAATTTTAAATACTGCGGAAAAATTATTTTATGAAAATAATTTCGTCGGGGTTGGTGTTGACTTAATTCGGGATGAATCTGGTTGTTCTAAAACAACGATGTATACCTATTTTAAAAATAAGAATCAGTTGGTGAAATCTGTTCTTGAAGCTAGAGACGAAAAATTTCGACAAAGTTTGCTTAGTTATGTGGCTGATGCAAAAGGACGAGAGGCTTTGAATAAATTAATTGATTGGCATTTGTCGTGGTTTCAAGAGGATAACTTTAAAGGTTGCTTATTTGTTCGAGCAGTAGCAGAGTCACATCATAGTGATCAAGATATTATTGGTGTGTCTAAAGCTCATAAGATTTGGATTCGAAATCTTATCACCAGTTATCTTCAAAGTGATCCAAAAACTGACAGTTTAGTTGAGATGATTTATACCTTAATTGAAGGTTTAATCAGTCGCTTTTTGGTTGAAGGGTATGATGCAAAAATTGCTGAGAATATAAAGAATTCAATTAACCAAATGATTGATATTTATAGTTCTTAATCTAGTGATGCTTTGAATGATCGTCTCGTTTAGAACAAGACGATCTTATTGCAAAATTTGGATGAATTTATTCCTTAAACACTTTTTGGTTTTCTACATCAATATATTCAATATAACCGCGACCTTCAATCGGATTGTTGCGGTATTTACCTGTAAAAGTATAAGCACTTGCATAGCCAATGCCATGTCCATAACGGTATGGACTATCAATCTCCGCAGTAATTTCTAAGACTTTTTCATTTGAAGCATCTTTTACAGACCAAGAGAATAGCTGTGGTAGACGCATCTTTTTACCGCTTGGCGAAACATAGTCATCTACCTGATGAGCAATGACTTTAAATTCAACATTGGTATAGATTTCAGCAGCTTTATCCGTATGACGAACATGTAAACTATAAGCAGCGGGTTGACCTAGGATATCTGCTTTGGTGAGGAGTAGTTGCGTTGTCTCGTTTAAGTTGATGATTTGATAAGTAAAGAAATCTAACGGCAATTTATATGCTACAGGTAGCAGCTTTTTAACGAGGCCATGCGCGCCCGTCGCTCGTGCGTATTCATAGGTACATAAGCCTTCAGCTGGAGTCACTTGTCCTTTGTATTCAAGTTGACCTTTGAAATTTGCCAATAAACTAAAATGATCGTAAATAGGTGTTTTAATAAACCATGAGATTTGCTTACTGACATCAAGTTCAAAATCAAAACTCAAACCATGATATGCACCCTGTAGATGAATATTTGGTAATGTTCCACTGATTGAAACTTCTTCACCGAGTTCAATCAAACTGCCATTTTCTTGAATATTGGTTTGTTCAGGAATGATGTAGGCTTTTAACAGATGCTCATCAACAGCAGCGGTACTGGAAAATAATGTTGCTGTTTGTCTCGGATCTCCAAGCGTGATGTCATCATGATCAAAAGCGAGTGCGCCAGGTGTACCCAATAAGATCATGATATTTAAATAACGATGTGGCTCAGGCAGTAAAGGAAAGAAAATGCCGTAGTGTGTCCAAGTGTAGAATTTTTCTTGAGTTCTTGGGCGAATAATATCGGGTTCTGAAAATGGAATAGTAGAGAATTTTACGGCTTGATCTAAAGCTCTCTGTGTCAACAACAGGCTTTTACCTAAAAATTTGCTGGTCAGGGAAGTCGGTGGCAATTGTTTTTTCATCTTTGTTTCCTCAATTCTTTCCTTATCGAAAAGTAGGGTATGAGAAACAATTGCCTTTGCTAAGCGGAAATAAGGACAACGCTACGGCTTTTCAGGACATTATCCTTTTTGATTGTTAGACAATTTTTCTAACTTTTGCGAACCAATCCAATGCTTTGAAAACTGATAGGCTGCACGACCCGAACGTTGCCCGCGTGCTTGACACCATCTCAAGGCTTCAGCACGAACTTCATCGTTATATTCTAAATGTGCCTTATGAATATAGTGCTCGACGATGGTGAGGTAAAGCTGTTGATCCATTGGATAGAATGAAAGCCACATCCCAAAACGATCTGAAAGTGAAATTTTTTCTTCAATCGCTTCTTGAGGGTGTAACTCTGTATATTGCGGTACATCTACTTTACGCACAGGGGTATTTTCATGCATAAATTCAGGCAGTAAGTGACGACGGTTACTGGTCGCATAAATAATAAAATTGCTTGAACCAGATTGCAGTGAACCATCTAAGACACTTTTGAGGCTACGATAGTTTTCATCTTCAGCGTTAAAGGCCAAATCATCACAATAGACAATAAATTTCTCAGGACGATGTTCAATGAGTTTTTGAATTTTAGGAAGGTCGGATAAATCATCACGCTCGATCTCAATCAAGCGTAAACCTTGAGCTGAATATTCGGTCAGCAGGGCACGAACGATAGAAGATTTTCCTGTTCCACGTGATCCAGTCAATAAAATGTCATTTGCAGGTAAGCCATTCAGGAATTGTAAGGTATTTTGAATAATCTTTTCTTTTTGGCGTTCAATCCCTTTTAAGTCTTCCAAATGCATTTTTTTAGGTTGTTGTACTGCGAGTAATTGTTGATTTTCCCAACGAAATGCAATCGCTGAAAAATCTGTCGCTTGTTTGGGTGCTGGGAGGACTTGCTGCAACTGTGTTAAAACACTGGATAACGATTGGAGAATAGATTCAGGTAATTCCAATATAGCCATAAATACAAACCAAACTCAGTGATCAATGAATATGGATACTATCATTGCTATCACTAAAATAAAGGAAATATCATCAAAAGAATGCAATAAATAGATTTTATACTTGATTGTTGTCCGAGCTTTTTGCATTGTATAGGTGCAAGAATAGAAAAAATATGAAGACAAATTAGGATCAATCATGTTAGTTAAAATTCAAGAAAAAAAGAATACATATCAAAAACATAGAATTGATGTCCTACATGAAAGCTTAAAGCATGCAAGCAGTTATGCTGAATGGAAAGAGATCGCACTTAAATTAGATGAAGAGTCAGGTAAAGAAGAGTGGAAGTACGATAATCAGTCGCCTTATTTTGATGCGGAAGTCCTTTCAAAACGCTATAACTTATTAAAAAAATACCGCACACAACGCCGTATATTGGATCTGATTTATGTTCTGCGTGAAGGTTTGTCTTACGACTTTGCTAACATTGGTCATCCAATGTTGTTTGCAGAAACCTATATTGGTACAAAAAAAATCATTGAAAACTATGTAGAAGAAGTCAGTAATTGTCTGCAATACCTCGCATCGAGTGAATGTATTACCTTCCAATTGAAAGAAAAAATCCAGTTCTTTGATGAATGCCATAAAGCCTATGGTCAGCCAGCACTGATGTTTTCAGGTGGTGCAACACTTGGTTTGTTCCATACAGGCGTTTGTAAGACATTACTCGAACAAGATTTGATGCCAAGAGTACTCTCTGGTTCAAGTGCTGGGGCAATTATGACGGGGATGTTAGGTGTATCCGCTAGTGATAAAGTCCCAGATTTATTGAATGGAGAGCATTTTTTTAGTGATGCTTTTAAGTTCAGAAAAATCTCAGATTTGATCAAAGGGCATGGTGGAATTGCAGATGTGATGTTTCTTAAAAAGTTTTTGATGCAAAACTTGGGTGATCTGACATTTGCTGAAGCTTATGAACAATCTAAACGCCATATTAATATTGTAGTCGCGCCTTATAACACAGCTCAAAACCCACGTATTATGAATGCCTTAACCGCACCGAATGTTTTGGTATGGAGTGCAGTTTTGGCTTCGTGTGCTGTGCCTGTTTTATTTCCACCAGTGCATCTGACGAGTAAGCGCTACGATGGTCAGCATACGCCTTATATGGCAAATACCAAATGGGTAGATGGCAGTATGCGTAGTGATTTCCCTCAGGAAAAAATGGCTCGGTTGTATAATATTAATTATACGATAGCGAGTCAGGTCAATCCGCATATCGTGCCATTTATGCAAAGTGATACAGAGCGATTCCGTCGAGATGTCTTGATCTGGCCTGAAAGAATTATCCGTCATCAAGGTAAAGCAATCGCGATGGATATGATGGATTTAACTCGGAATTATATGGGAAGTTTTTTTCCAATCCGTCGTGTTTTAGATCATGGATACGGTATCTTAGGGCAACGCTATTATGGTGATGTGAATATTATTGCCCATTATGGTTTGCGCCATTATAGCTATATGCTTAAAAATCCTCGTCCGAAACTATTTAAAATATTGCAGCAGGAAGGTGAACGAGCGACATGGCCTAAGATTGCCTCAATCGAAACGCATGCACGTATTGGTAAAACTATTGAACATTGTTTAGCATCACTACGTAAGCAGGAAGAAAAGCAGCACAATGAGTATTATTACGTCGATCTTTGATCATAATTTTCAACCCACTGAATTAACTTTAAAAACAAAAAATAAAAGTTATGAATTTGGTCGACGTTTATATACATTTAAAAATGCTGAACAGCGATACTGGCTTAAATATCATCTTGCTGACACTCACTCAGTTTTGGAGCAATCTTTTCAAAATGAATTGAGTTTTTACAAACAGTATGAAAATAGAGAAATATCATTTCTATTGCCACATCACATAATTCACTTTCAAGAGCACATTATTTTTCAAGATTTAATAGAACATGGGGAAGGGCTGCTATTACCTGATTCCGAGGATTTCTTTTCTGATCTTTCTGCGCATCAAGAGATAGATGTGATTCAACAAAAAATTCTTTCTGCTTTGTCTGCATTACAATCTTTTCATAAGTTGGGATGGGGGCATGGAGACTTAAAAGCTGAACATTTTCGATACTTTGAAAATACCTGCAGACTAATTGATTTAGAGCAAAGTTTTGTTCAGGAAAGCAATAATCAAACATCATTGAATGCCACACCACACTATATGGCACCTGAGCTGTTTCATGGTATTTCTAAAACTGTGCAAAGTGATTTATATGCCTTTGGAATCATTCTTTATGAATGGCTGACACAATCACGATTAACCGCCAAGACCTATCAAGACTGGGCAGTGTTGCACTGTCAGCAATTGCAGATACAATTACCTGATCGGTTTAAGCAGTTTCTACCTCTGCTCAATGGTCTTTTACAGAAGCATGTGACATTGCGTGTTCCATCTGCCGATGATGCTATAGATGTTCTACAAATGACTTAACTTGTTGTAAAAATAAACATAAATGCTTGATTTGAATATTATATGTTCATTTAACTCAATTTTTACGGATAAAGGCTTGTCATAAAGTACGTTTCTCACTAATATGCATACCCATCGGGGGCGTGGCGAAATTGGTAGACGCACTGGATTTAGGTTCCAGCGCCGCAAGGTGTAAGAGTTCGAGTCTCTTCGCCCCCACCAAATTTAAAAAGCAAGTATATCTTGCTTTTTTTATGGTTAAGTTAGAAATGGCTCAATCATGTGGTTATAGAGGATTGGTGTAATGGTAGCATGACGGTCTCCAAAACCGTTCGTCAAGGTTCGAGTCCTTGATCCTCTGCCAAATTTTAAAAGAGACTTTTTAAAGTCTCTTTTTTTTATTGCTGTATTTTTCATTTGTATACGAAAAAAGCATTAGCTTTCAGATGCATGGTTTTTTTATAAAAAAGGCTTGTCAGCAAGAAAGTTTATCACTAATATACACATCCATCGGGGGCGTGGCGAAATTGGTAGACGCACTGGATTTAGGTTCCAGCGCCGCAAGGTGTAAGAGTTCGAGTCTCTTCGCCCCCACCAAATTTAAAAAGTAAATATTTTTACTTTTTATGATTAAGTCAGAAATGGTTTAATCACGCAGTTATAGAGGATTGGTGTAATGGTAGCATGACGGTCTCCAAAACCGTTCGTCAAGGTTCGAGTCCTTGATCCTCTGCCAAACAAATGAAGAAGCCCTTGTGATTACAAGGGCTTTTTTATGGTCTATTGCTTTGTATTTAATAAAAATAAGGTATTCGTGGTGTGGTTTTTACGAATACCTTACTCTAGTAAAATTAATAACTGAATATTAATAAATGAACTTAGAAATTTTTTCCGCCGTTTGAATCACGGTTTCAGCGATTTCATTTTTAAAATAATGCTCATCATACGTGCCCAGAGGACAGCTTACAGATAAAACAGCAGCCATTTTTCCTGTGGATTGTTTAAAAATAGGTGCTGCACATGCGGCCATATCGTGATTGTAATGTCCCCAACTGACCATTGAGCGCTGTGTTTTTACAAAGCTTAAGCGTTGAAGTAGCTCTTTCAGGTTCTTCGGGGTCAGTTCAGAAAAGGTTTCCCATTGATTAAAACCTTTATAGCGATCACGAATTTCAGTGTCATTTAGATCAGCAAGCATCATTTGTCCTATCACCGTGGCATGAGCCGGCCAGCGTGTGCCTAAACCGATGTTGCTGGTAAATGTTCCATTGGACTGAACATTATTGATAAAAACAATATGAGTACCTTCTAAGATCGAAAGATGCACTGCAAGTTGTGTCTGATCACGTAGTTCTTTCATCAACGGCGTCGCTAAATCTAGCAGAGATTGCTTCGCTAAACTGTTAAATCCGAGTTCCATGACCTTTGAATCAAGCGCATAAGTTTTTTGCGAAGCTTTTCTTAAAAAACCACAAGATTCTAAGGTGTAAATGAGACGAAACGCACTAGAACGGTTCACATCTAATATTTCAGCAATTTCTGAAATCGTCATTTCTTTGGCTTCTTTATTGAAAGCTTGCAGAATTGCTAATCCACGTACAAGCCCTGGAACAAGATAGCGGTCATCGTTTTTTGTTTCTTCATTTTCTTGCAAATCTTCATCGATGATCATGTTCATTTGGTTGAAATTCCTACATCTAAAAGTGATGAAATTAAATGGTGCATACTGCTTTATTTTGGATCTATTTAATAGATCAAAATACACAATTAAAGATTTATATGCAAAACACATTTTTCTATTAGAAACGTAACTAAATATAATTTTTTGAATAAGTATATGAACTTTATAGTGTTAATAATATTGACATAAAAACTGGATTAATATTATTCTTTTCATATGTTTTGGAAATAAACAAAAGTTTTGCATATAAAACATATTCGAGGACTATAGGAATGAGTTGGATCTCAGTTTGTCAGCAAGACGAAGTAACCGAAGACGAGCCAAA
This sequence comes from Acinetobacter sp. YQ_14, assembly GCF_043102985.1. Taxonomy (NCBI): domain Bacteria; kingdom Pseudomonadati; phylum Pseudomonadota; class Gammaproteobacteria; order Moraxellales; family Moraxellaceae; genus Acinetobacter; species Acinetobacter sp. YQ_14. Next base: position 141,331 of record NZ_JBICJJ010000004.1, read on the forward strand.
AGCCATTGAAGTTGACGGTAAAAAAATTGGCGTTTTTTTCATCGAAGAAAACTACTTTGCCATTGAAAATGTATGCCCACATGCCTTCGCCTTATTAACAGAAGGCTTTATTGAAGATCAAACCGTTGAATGCCCATTACATGAAGCGATTTTCGATATTCAAACGGGTGAGCTAAAGAGTGGACCAGGATGTCGTGATCTATGCACATATCCTGTACGAGTTGAAGGAACAGATATCCAAATTCAACTATAGGTCTTAACTAGAAGGAAGGAATCGCGTGAAAACATTTAATGAGAAGCTAGCCAACTGGATTCATGCAGTGCCAGCAACGGAAGCAGGGATTAATAATATCCAAGTTCCGGGCCAGCCAGAATTATTGATTTGGCAAACTCGCTATAAAGAACCAACAGTTTACGAGCAAGACTTTGTTCAGCATTTGATTAAAGCCTTTGCAGCAGGTGTCACCGAGCTTGCAGACGTAGTTCAGACTTTAAATCAACAAGGTTTCCGTTGTGAGTCTGGTGAGCTTTGGACTTCTGAAAGCTTTTCAGAAGAAATGCAACGTTTGGGTTATTGATTCAAGGAAGAACGATTATGAACGCAGCAGTGTCAGCTACACCAAGTGTTGAAGAATATTTAGATTTGGGTCTACGTGATCAATGGCATCCAGTTCTTGCGAGCTGGGAAGTTGCAGCAAATCCAGTCGGTATCACTCGTTTGGGTGAGAATATTGTGGTTTGGCGTGATGACCAAGGTCAAGTCCATGCTTTAGAAGATCGTTGTCCGCATCGTGGAGCACGTCTTTCTTTGGGGTGGAATCTTGGAAATCGCGTAGCTTGTTGGTATCACGGTGTTGAAGTTCGCCATGATGGTGTGGTCGAAGATGTACCAGCTGTACATGACTGTCCAATGAAAGGCACTCAATGTATAAAAAGCTATCCAGTAATCGAAGCACATGGTGCGATTTTCCTTTGGTTCGGTATTGATCCTAATGAAGCACCTAAAGCCCTCGATTTTCCTGAACAACTCGCGAGTGAAGATTGGAGTGCATTCCTTTGCCAAGCTGATTGGAAAGTGAATCATCAATATGCAATTGATAATGTCATGGACCCTATGCACGGTAGTTATTTGCACTGTACTTCGCACTCAATGGCTGAAGGTGATCGCACCGCAGAAATGAAACATCGTTCAACTGAACATGGTTTTGTTTTTGAGAAAGAAGGTCAAATTGGTGTGAACTTTGATTGGGTTGAATACGCCAATACAGGTGCAAGCTGGTTACGCCTTTCTATTCCTTATCGTAAAGATTTTGGGCCGGGCGGCGAGTTCTGGATTGTTGGATATGCAACACCAATTGATGCAGACAATACACGCGTATTCTTCTGGCGTTGCCGTAAAGTGAGTGGTTGGCAACGTAACGTCTGGCGCTTCCTTTACCGTAATCACTTAGAAAAATTGCATTGGGATGTATTAGAGCAAGATCGAATTATCTTGGAAAATCTTGCACCAAATGCACGTCAACAAGAATTTCTCTACCAACATGATGTGGGCTTATCACGCTTACGTCGTTTAATGAAAAAAGAAGCTGAAAAGCAATTAAAGAAAATTGCAGCTTTGAATACTTCAAATCGTATTGAAATGCAGGAAGAAGCACATGGCTAATGTTGCATTGTTACAAGGCAAAAAAGTCCTTGTCACAGGCGCGGCAAGAGGCTTGGGACGAGACTTTGCGCAAGCAATTGCAGAAGCAGGTGCTCAGGTCGTCATGGCGGATATTTTGGATGATCTTGTTCAAAAAGAAGCGGCTGAATTGCAGCAACAAGGTTTAAAGGTCGATGCTGTACAAATCGATTTGGCTGATGCTGTCTCAATTCAGCAGGCTGTCGAGCAGGCTGCTGAATCCCTAGGCGGAATAGATGGTTTAGTGAATTGCGCTGCGCTTGCAACCAATGTCGGCGGTAAAAGTTTGATGGATTACGATGCTGATCTCTGGGATCGAGTCATGAACATCAATGTGAAAGGGACATGGTTGGTCACTAAAGCATGTGTGCCATATCTGAAACAGGCTGATGCTGGGAAAGTGATTAATGTTGCTTCTGACACAGCTTTGTGGGGCGCACCGAATCTAATGGCTTATGTGGCGAGTAAAGGTGCTTTGGTTGCGATGACACGTTCGATGGCGCGAGAGCTTGGGCAATTCAATATTTGTATCAATACACTTTCACCAGGTTTAACACTTGTAGAAGCAACTGAATATGTACCGCAAGAACGTCATGATTTATATGTGAATGGTCGAGCGATTCAGCGTCAGCAACTACCACAGGATTTAAACGGCACAGCACTGTATTTACTGTCGGATTTGTCTTCATTCGTGACAGGTCAAAATATTCCAGTAAATGGCGGTTTTGTCTTTAATTAAGGAGTTTGTCTCATGATTACAGGGATTGAGATTTTAAAATTTGGTGTTGAGGACAGAGCTGCTTCGAATAAATTTTTGGCAGATTTTGGTCTAAAGAATACGACATCTGACATTGAAGGTACTGATCTTTATCAAACACAAAATGGCAGTAAGATTTATATATTTGACTGTGATGATGCTCGTTTACCACAAGCGATTGAATCAGGTTCAACCTTACGTGAAGTGACTTGGGGGTTGGACAATCCAGCTCAAGATTTAGCAGATTTGGCTGATCATTTAAAAGATGTTGATGGTTATCAGTCTATAGCAGATATGGTGCAATGCATTGATCCAAATGGTATGACCATTCGATTTCAAAAAAGTTTTGTGCAAGAACTACCGCAATTAAAAACCGAAGGCATTAACCAGTACGGCAGCATTAATCGTGTCAATGCAGCAAGTCCTGTCTATGAAAAAGGTCAGCCAGTTGCAATTGGTCATGTGGTGTTTTTTACCCCAGATTTAGAAAAAACTGAAAAGTTCTATATTGAGAAATTAGGTTTCTTCTTATCTGATGCTTATCGTAATCGTGGTGCTTTCTTACGTTGTCGTGGCAAGGGTTATCACCATGATTTGTTCTTATTATCGATTCCAAACAAACCTGCAGGTTTAAACCATGTTGCCTTTGTAGTTCGTGACATTCATGAAGTGATTGGCGGTGGTTTGAATATGAATCGTTCTGAATGGTCAACGTTTATCGGGCCGGGGCGTCATCCTATTTCTTCAGCATACTTTTGGTATGTAAATTCACCGTTGGGTGGTGCTTTTGAGTACTACACCAATGATGATTATTTGACTGAAGAATGGCAGCCGCGTGTAGAGGAACATCGTTTAGAACTATTTACTGAATGGGCAATTGAAGGCGGTTTGGATGACCATACACGTCGTCAAGTGAAACCTGCATAAAGCGTGACGAAGCAGGGAGAAATGCTATGGAAAGAATCGTAATCGTAGGGGCTGGACAGGCCGCTGGTTGGGCAGTCAGTACCTTACGTCAAAATGGATTTTTGGGCGAAATTCATGTGGTTTCTAATGAAGATCGTGTGTTTTACGAGCGTCCACCGCTTTCTAAACAAGTGCTGTCTAAAGAAGCCAGTTATGAAAGTTTACATCTGTTTTCTCCAGAGCAGGTGCAGGAGTTCGATATTCAATGGCATAAGCCTGCTTTAGCAACTCAAGTCGATCGTCAACACAAACAAGTCATCTTAAATGATGGTCAAATTTTGCCTTATGACAAGCTATTGATTGCAACAGGAAGTCGCGCTCGTGTACCCGTAAATACGTGGCAGTTTATTCCTAATGTCGTCACGCTGCGTAATGTACAAGATTGCGAACGTCTTGCTGAAATTTTGCAGCATGCTCAGAAATTGGCGGTAGTCGGTGGTGGTTGGATCGGTTTGGAAATTGCTGCAACTGCACGCAAGCAAGGTAAAGAAGTTCATATCTTTGAATATGGTGATCGACTTTGTGCGCGTAGCGTGAGTCCTGATGTGTCAGCATTTTTAAAAGATATGCATGAGCAACAAGGCACACAGATTCATTTAAATAGTAAAAACCTACATTTGATTGAAGCAGGTCAGCAAAAAGTTGAAGTTGTAAATCATCCAAATGCAAGTGAGCTATTTGATTGTGTGGTGGTGGGTGCTGGAGCTGATATTGCTAAAGAGCTTGGTGTAAATGCAGGCTTAGAAGTGAAAGACGGTATCGTCGTAAATTGTTTTGGACAGACTTCTGATCAAGATATTTATGCTGCTGGTGATGTCGCGATTCATCCGAGTTTAGGTTATTGCATTCAGTCATGGGCAAATGCACAAAACCAAGCGATTGCAGCAGCAAAATCGATGTTGGGCATGGAAACAGAATATGCTGACATTCCTTGGCTTTGGTCTGATCAATATCACTTCAATATTCAGATATTGGGAACTTACCAACCTGAAAGAACAGAACAGATTGTGGTGCGCAAAAGTGCGGCAGATCAATGTAGTTACCTCTATCTTGATGATCAAAATCGTTTGATCAACATGATTGCAATCAATGATTCGAAACTGGTCAAACTGGCAAAACGTTGGATGCAATCCAACACCATTTTAGACCCAAAACTATTAGCAGACCCTGAATTTAATGTCATGAAATTAAAACCGTAAACATTGATTCCGGTTCATTACGCAATCGAAGGAATGAAGTATGAGTAATGAAGAGAAAAGAGGATTTAAGCATTGGGTTCCTGCTTTTGTCCTGATGGTGTGTGTTGTTCTCGCGTTTTTCGACAAGATTAGTATTGCTGTGTTATTTGCAGATCCACATTTCCAAGGTGCGATGGGGATTGCTGAAGATAAAGCAAAACTTGGATGGTTAATGACGAGCTTCTTATTGGCTTACGGTTTTTCATCTGTCTTTCTGAGTTTTTTGGGCGATATTTTCAATCCAAAGAAAATGTTGTTTTGGAGCGTTGCGTCTTGGGGGGTGCTCATGTTTTGCATGGGGTTTACCACACACTACGAAGGAATGTTAGTGCTTCGAGTTCTGCTCGGTTTAGCTGAAGGTCCATTATTTGCCTTGGCATATACCATCGTGAAGCAAACCTATACTGATCGTCAGCAAGCACGAGCTTCCACCATGTTCCTGTTAGGAACACCAATCGGTGCATTCTTGGGTTTCCCAATTACAGCGGCAGTTTTAGCAAAACATGATTGGCATACCACATTCTTTGTGATGGCTGGCTTAACGGTAATTGCATTAATTGCCATCGTATTTGGTCTACGCAATTTACAGCTCAAGAAAACCATTGAACTTGATTCGACCAGTAAACGTATCAACTTCAAAGGCCATATTCAAAACACCAAGATTTTATTGCAGAACAGTTCTTTTTGGTTGGTGTGTATCTTCAACATTGCATTGATGACTTACCTCTGGGGATTAAACAGTTGGGTTCCTTCTTATTTAATCCAAGACAAAGGCTTCAATCTTAAAGAGTTCGGTATTTATTCAAGTTTCCCATTCATCGCCATGTTGATTGGTGAAGTGATCGGTGCATTCCTTTCAGACAAGTTAGGTCGCCGAGCAGTGCAAGTTTTCGGTGGTTTATTGGTTGCGGGCATCTTTATGTACGTGATGGTGTTAATGACTGAACCTCATTTAGTGATCGCAGCAATGTCTTTAAGTGCAATGGCTTGGGGCTTCGGTGTCGCAGCAGTATTTGCCTTACTTGCCCGTGTGACAACAGCTGATGTCGGTGCAACAGCAGGAGGAATTTTCAATGGATTGGGTAATTTTGCCAGTGCGATTGCGCCAGTTCTAATCGGCTACATCGTGATGCAAACCAACAGTTTTAATTTAGGAATTACCTTCTTAGCAGCAGTCGCCGTTATTGGGTCGTTCTTCTTGGTTCCTTTATTGAAACGTTATTAATCAAACTATTCATCAAAAACCTAGGAGTTAAAAATGTCTACTCAACAATTTGAATCATGGACACAGCCAGAAGGCACGAATTTAGAAGATTGGTTAAATACACGTATCGCACGTTTTGAAACACGTAAATATGACTTTGATGCGCTGAAGTTCCAAGCTGACTATGACCCTAAATATCGCCGTGCACAAATGCGTTATATGGGTACTGGTGCAACGGGTGTGGTGAATGATGGCAACACCGTTCCAGCTGAAAACTTCACTTTTTCAACCATGGTTTTACCTGCCCAATGTGAAGGACCACTGCACATTCATCACGATGTGGAAGAAGTGTTTTTCATGTTACGTGGTGAGATTGATCTGTTCATTGAGCATAACGGTGAAAAATTCCAGACCAAATTGAAAGAGCGTGATCTGATTTCAATTCCACCAGGTATTTACCGTGGTTTGTTTAATCCTGGTCAAGAAGATGCCTTGATGTGTGTGATGTTAGGGGCTGGAAAACCAACCATTCCGAACTATCCACCTGAGCATCCATTGTCTCAAATTAAACGTTAATCAACGCGATTAACTGTAAAAGGAATGAAATGATGACTTTGATTGACACATTAGCCAAATACCCAGTGCAAACCATTGAGATCAATGGTCAGTTGCAAGCCTATCGTGAAGCAGGGCAAGGCCAAACACTGATTCTGTTGCATGGTATCAGCTCAGGTTCTGCATCTTGGGTCAATCAGCTCGATGTGCTCAGTCATCATTTTCATGTCATTGCTTGGGATGCGCCGGGTTATGGCTTATCTGAGAACTTAGATACTGAGCAGCCAATTGCAACTGATTATGCTCAGCGTGTGCTGGCGATCATGGATGCATTAGCAATTTCTAAAGCCATTATCGTCGGTCATTCATTAGGCGCATTACAGGCAAGTGCCTTTGCCCATCTTTATCCTGAACGAGTTGAAACTTTAATCATTGCTAACGCTGCACAAGGCTATCAACGATCAGATGAAGCAACCAAAGCACAAGTTTATCAAAAACGCCCAAATATGTTGAAAAGCTTGGGGAATGCTGGGATGGCGGCGAGTCGTGGACCACATTTAATTTATAAACAAGACCCACAAGCACTGGCATTGGTCAGTAAGGTGATGGGGCAACTCACTTTAGACGGTTTTACGCGAGCATCGTATTTGTTGGCGTATGACGAGATTAGAAATTATTTAACAGATATCAAAGTTGCATGTGTGGTGATTGCGGGTGACAAGGATGAAATAACACCTGCTCAAGCCATCATGGAACTGGCGATGGAAATGCAATTGAGCCGATGTCATCTCATTACAGATGCAGGTCATCTGAGTTATGTCGATCAACCTGATCAGTTTAACGACATTGTTTTATCGGCAAATTAAGATTTAAACGAGAGATATGGATATGAGCTTCCAAGTTGAAGGAAAAGTAGCAGTTGTAACAGGTGGCTCGTCAGGCATTGGTTTGGCTGCTGTAGAAATTTTAGTTGCAGAAGGTGCAAAGGTGGCATGGTGTGGTCGAGATGAAGCACGGTTAGCATCATCAAAGCTTTATATTTTAGAAAAATATCCACATGCCAATATTTACACCAGCATCTGCAACGTTTTGGACAAAGAAGATGTAAAACGATTTGCACATGATGTGAAGCAAAACTTAGGCAATGTCGACATGTTGATCAATAACGCAGGTCAAGGTCGTGTGTCGAATTTTGAAAATACTCAAGACGAAGATTGGATGAAAGAAATCGAACTTAAATATTTCAGTGTATTGCATCCAGTTCGCGCATTTTTAAATGATTTAAAAGATTCAGCATGTGGCTCAATTACCAATGTCAATTCATTGTTGGCATTGCAACCTGAGCCTCACATGATCGCAACGTCATCTGCACGTGCGGCGTTATTAAATTTAACGCATTCACTGGCACATGAATTTACTCAATATGGTATCCGTGTGAATTCAATCCTACTCGGTATGGTCGAGTCGGCACAGTGGAAACGCCGCTTTGAAACACGTTCAGACCCAAATCTGTCATGGGAACAATGGACAGGTAATATTGCAAAAAATCGTGGTATTCCGATGCATCGTTTAGGCAAGCCAGAAGAACCAGCTCGTGCCTTGGTCTTTCTCGCATCACCTTTAGCATCCTATACCACAGGTTCAACCCTAGATGTTTCTGGCGGATTTAATAAGCATGTATAAGGTGTGCACATGAAACAGTTGATGATGATTGGTTTTGGCGCAATAGCAGCAGAAGTGTATGCCCATATGCCGCAAGACTTACAACTTAAATGGATTGTAGTGCCAGCACGGAGTGTTGAAAAAGTTCAGGCACAAGTTGCTCCCGAAGTGCAAGTAATTAGTTCAATTGATGAATGTCAGGGCACACCTGATTACGTGATTGAGGTTGCTGGTCAAGCTGCGGTGAAAGAGCATGCACAAAAGGTATTGGAAAAAGGCTGGACTATTGGGTTGATCTCAGTTGGGACTTTGGCTGATAACGAGTTTTTGATTCAGTTAAAAAATACCGCTGAGCAACATGATGCCCATTTACATCTTTTAGCAGGTGCAATTGCGGGTATTGATGGTATTTCAGCTGCCAAAGAAGGTGGCTTGGAAAAGGTGACTTATAAGGGTTGTAAAAGTCCAAACAGTTGGCGTGGAAGCTACGCAGAACAGTTGGTTGATCTTGATCTAGTGAGTGAAGCAACGGTGTTCTTTCGTGGAACAGCAAGAGAGGCAGCACTTAAATTTCCAGCAAATGCCAATGTTGCGGCAACGATTGCTTTAGCTGGTTTGGGAATGGATCAAACCTTGGTCGAGCTAACTGTCGATCCAACGATTAATAAGAACAAACACACCATCGTGGCAGAAGGTTTGTTCGGCGAAATGACGATTGAACTGGTGGGTGTACCTTTGGCAAGTAACCCAAAAACCTCGACATTGGCTGCACTAAGTGTAATTCGTGCATGTCGAAATAGTGTTGAAGCAATTCAGATTTAAAGGATTTGATCATGGTAAAGGAAATTTATATCGCTGGTGAATGGCGATTAGGTCGAGGTGACACGATTCAAAGTCTGTTTCCAGCAGATCAATCTGTGAATGCTGAGATTTCAACGGCGAGTTTGGATGATGTCAATGAAGCGGTAGAAAAAGCGGATCTTGCTTGGCGACAGTCTTCATGGCGCAACAGTATGCCTCACGAACGCGCACGAATTTTATATAAAGTGGCTGACATTATTGAAGCGCGTGTTGATGAACTTTCAAAGCTACAAACCCGAGACAACGGTAAACCACTGGCTGAGACGCGTGCCTTAACCTTGAGTGCGGCTGCAACAGCACGTTATGTCGCAGCGGCGTGTGAAACCTTAAATGATGAGTTAACCACACAACGTGCGCCAGATTTTATGACCATGAGTGTGCATGAACCTGTTGGGGTTGTAGCAGCGATTACACCATGGAATTCACCGATAGCCAGTGAAGTGCAAAAGTTAGCTCCTGCATTGGCTGGCGGTAATGCTGTAGTGCTCAAACCAGCAGAAGTGACTTCACTGATCGCTTTAGAACTTGCCAAAATTTTTGAAGAAGCAGGTTTACCTAAAGGTTTATTGAGTGTGTTGGTTGGTCGTGGCTCAGTTATTGGTGATGCAATCGTAAAGCATCCATTGGTACGCAAAATTTCATTTACGGGTGGAACGAGTACGGGGCGTCATTTAGCACACATCGCAGCAGATAAGCTAATCACTACATCTTTAGAACTTGGTGGGAAATCGCCAACAATCGTGATGCAAGATGCTGATATTGAGCTTGCAGCAAAAGGTGTGGCTTATGGCATTTTTAGCTCAGCAGGTCAGGCATGTATTGCAGGATCACGCTTATTCGTTCATCACAGCATTTACGATCAATTCTTAAATCGTCTAGTTGAAATCACCAAGGGTTTACGTGTTGGACACCCTGAAACAGCAGGGATGCATTTGGGTTCGTTGATCAATCCTAAACATTTAGCTTCTGTTGATGCTTATGTTCAATTGGCCAAAAAAGAAGGCGGTCAGGTTCTTGTCGGCGGTGAGGCATTGACTGAAGGTGATTTAGCAAAAGGTAGCTTCTATTTACCGACCATTATCACAGGTCTAAATAACTCAGCTCAAACCTGTCAGGAAGAAATTTTTGGCCCTGTGTTGGTGGTCATGAAATATGACGATGAGGCAGATTTAATTGCCCAAGCCAATGACAGTTGTTTTGGCTTGGCAGCGGGGATTTGGACGGAAAACTATCGCAAAGCGTGGCAACTAGCACGTGCTTTAGAAGTGGGAACAGTTTGGATCAATACCTACAAAAAATTCTCAATCTCAGCACCATTTGGTGGTTTCAAAGAAAGTGGAATTGGACGTGAAAAAGGTCGTTTAGGCATCTTGGCGTATATGCAACAGAAAAGCATTTATATGGGATTAAGCGAACAGCCAAATCCTTGGTGCGATTGATAAATTCATGGAAAGAACAAGTTTTTGAGGAATATAGTAATGACAGAACGTGTAAATGTAGGCGAAGCAATCGCTCGTGTTTTAGAGGCGCACCAAGTTGATAGTATCTACGGCGTTATTTCAATTCACAATTTACCAATTGCTGATGCCGTAGGTCGCCGTGAAAAAATTCGCTTTGTCGCGGCGCGTGGTGAAGCAGGTGCAGTGACGATGGCAGATGGTCATTCACGCTTTAAAGGTTTGGGCGTTGCTTTAACCAGCACTGGTGCAGGTGCAGGTAATGCGGTGGGTTCGTTGATTGAAGCGATGAATGCGGGTAGTCCAGTTTTGCATTTAACAGGTCAAGTTGAACGTGAATATTTAGATCGCGATGCAAGTTTCATTCACGAAACTAAAGATCAGCTGACTTTCTTACGTGCATCGAGCAAAGCAGCATTTCGTATTACTAGCCCTGACAATGCGGTCGGCGTAATTCGTGAAGCGATTCGTGTCGCGACTACTGTGCCAATGGGGCCAGTTAGTGTTGAGCTACCGATTGATGTTCAAGCCGCTGAAATTGATTTACCGTTGAATTTAGGACCAGTCAAAGCACTTGAATTGCCTCAAGCTGATCAGACCGAAGTTGATTTGATCATTGATGAAATCAAGAAAGCCAAACGTCCAATTTTTTGGATCGGCGGTGGTACGCTCAATAGTGTTGATGAAGTTAAAGCAATTGCTGATCTTGGTATTCCAGTAGTGTCTTCAACCCATGCACGCGGTGTATTGGCAGATGAGCATCCCCGTAGCTTAGGTGCATTTCATAACTCAACAGGCGTTGAGCAACTTTTAAAAGATGCAGATTTATTGGTTGTTGTGGGTTCTCGTTTACGTAGTAATGAAACCAAAACCTATTCAGTGCAGTTCCCTGACAATATTATTCAAATCGATGCCAGCCCTGTTGCACAACAACGTAATTACAAAATTCGTAATTTTATTTGTGGTGATGCAAAAGATGTATTGCAACGTATTCTCACAGGCTTAGCGAACGTATCTAAAGTAGATACTGAATATGATGCAGCAGTTGTTGCCGCGAAACAGGCAGCAATCAATGCATTACGTACACAGCTTGATCAATATGCATTGATCTGTGATCACCTCCGTGCAGCTTTGCCACAAGATGGAATTTTTGTTCGTGATATTACGAAGTCAGGTAGTACATGGGGCAGTCGATTATTCCCAGTACAAGCACCAAATCAAAATATTCATTCATTGGCAGGAGCAATTGGTCTTGGTTTAGCGACTGCAATTGGTGCCTCAATTGCCAATCCTGACAAAAAAGTGATCGGTTTAGTTGGTGATGGTGGCTTGATGTTGGGGATCGGAGAGATCGCTACCATGGCTCAAGAGAATACCAATATGGTACTCATGATCATGAATGATGGTGGTTATGGAGTAATGCGAGGTATTCAAAACAATTACTTCGGTGGTCGTCAGTATTTCAATGAATTGCATACACCAGATTACAAAGTTTTAGGTGAGGCAATGGGCGTGAAAAGCTGGAAAGTAGGCAGTGCTGATGAATTCAAAACGGCAATTCAAGAGGCAATTGATTTCCAAGGGCCAACAGTGATTGAACTCGATATGAATTCGATTGGGCCACTTAATTTTGCAGGACCACCGCAGAAGAAATTGTATTAACCAGTTTGGGCATTCGGTCATTGGGCGATGAAGCCGAATGTCCATTAAATTACAGCAGGTAAAAATTTTTTGCCTAAAAAACAATAAAAACTATGTTTTATAGGTAAAACAAAAACCAAACCAATAGGATTGTTGGTAAAAAACCGAAGGAATATGAAATGAAAAAGACAGCTATGGTTGTGATGCTAGGCGCAGTTTATTTAGGTGGGATGTCTAATGTATTTGCACAGAGCTCAGCATTACAGTGGAAAAGTGAAGACGGAACAGATTCTGTTCAGTTAGGTGGGGTAGTTCGACTTAACCAGCGTTATGAAAACTGGGAAGGTGAGAATGGTGGTTTTGGGAAACTCCATTTTGATATTTTTAGGGTTGATCTAAAAGGTAAATTTGATGATGCCTATTTCAATGCCAGTTATCTTTTTCAAGATCAAGAGAAACGATCAATTGAAAAAGCCTATGTTGGATATAACCTGAATGAAAACAATAACATTGAAGCAGGTTTTGTCTACAAACCATTTGCAATTTATCCTTATCCGCAAAATGGATGGACTTACCACATTCCATTTTTCCTCGGTTATGGCAACAATATCGCGCCAGGTATAAATTGGAATTTTCACAATAAAGATTGGGATCTCAAGCTAGGCTATTATCCAGAGATGCTTTCAACCAATTTGCGATATTCACCTGAAAGCGCGACTTATGATGATTTATCTGAGAATGCATTTCCAACCCAAAGTGCTTATCAAAATGAAAAGCGTCACCAACTTAACACACGTATTGTCCGAAAATTGGAAACGGATTTTGGTAAGCAAGAGTTTGGTGTTTCAGGTGCAATTGCTCAACTACATAATAAGACGACCGATAAAAACGGCAAATATTATGCAGTTGGATTGCATACCGATAACAATTACAAACGATTTAATTTACAAAGCTCAGTGATTCATTATCAATACGATGCGAAAAACCCTGATGGGGTAAATGATGATATGACACTGATGGGTGCAAATGGTTTAACGCCTGCTTATTTCATTGCATCTGAAGGAACAGTTGCCAGTCTGAACCTTGCTTATACCTTACCTGTGCAAGATATGGGCAAATTAAAAGCAATTCGTTTCTATAATGATTATAGTTACTTAGATAAAAAACGCGATGATTGGTCAGACTCACAAATGAATACAACCGGTATGATGTTTATTGCTTCACCATTTATGGTTTGGGCAGATTATACGTGGGGTAAAAACTCCAATATTATTGGCGGAGCAACCAATGCCACTGGATTTACATCTACGGTATCACCAAATAGTGATAAATGGTTATATCGAATTAATTTGAATATTGGTTTTAGTTTTTAATTGAAAATAGGAGATGAAGAGGGCTATGTGCTGCTCTTCATCTCAGATTTATTTCTCAGCAGTTTGGCTGATGTTGTCGTAATAAGGCAATGTATTTTTTGCCGTTAATTCTTTATGACAATGCTCACAACTCATCAATGCTTTTGTTTTATATCCACAATCTTTGTGCATGTATTCTAACACTGGATATTTATTGTCTTCGTTATGCCAGTAATTGCCCCAAGTTGTGACCGCCATGATAATCGGGTATAAAGCCAAGCCTTTTTCAGTTAGCTTATATTCATATCGTTTAGGTGCTTCTTGATACAGCACTTTTTCAAAAATTTTATTATCTACAAGTCTATTTAAACGTTCAGTGAGTAAGTGACGAGTAATACCCAGTTGTTTCTGAAAATCGTCAAAACGGCGTGTTCTTAAAAAAGCATTACGGATAATCAAAAGTGTCCATCGATCACCAAAAATCGATAAGCTTCTAGCAATTGGACAACTCATTTCACCCAATTCATGCCATTTCATGTTTTACCTCTACTGATATCACCTTAGACAAAAGATATTGCCAAGTTTGTAAAGTCATACGTGTAAATACATCATCACGTTGACAATTTATCTTAGCATAGTTATGGTATGAATAATAAGTTCTAAAAAAGAACTTAAGTATATCTGCTACATTTGTGAGTGTGATCTAAATTGTGTTGAAAGATTTAGCTTTGATAAAACGGAACAGCTAAGCATTTGTAGGTTGGGTAAATTCTGCCCTAATCTAAGTAATTGAGGAAAGATTAATGAATCCATTAGAAATGACAGGTTTGGAAATGATGCAAGCATTTGCTCAAGGCTTAGTTCCTGAACCTGGGATCTCAAAAACAATGCCAATGAAGCCACTAGAAGTAGAACATGGACGCATCGTATTTACTGCAATTGCAGATGAAAGACATACCAATCCTTTAGGTGGCGTGCATGGTGGATTTGCTGCGACGGTTTTGGATTCTGTGACAGGTTGTGCAACACATACCGTTCTTGCTGCTGGAGAAGGGTATGGCACAACAGATCTGAATGTGAAAATGTGTCGTCCGTTGCCATTTAATAAGCAGTTAATTGCAGAAGGAAAGGTGATTAATGCGGGACGTAACTTAGTGATCTCTGAAGGTTATATTCGTGATGAAGAGGGAAAGCTTTATGCACATGCAACGGCAACCAACATGATTATTCGCCGTTAATTTATTTTTAAACATAAAAAAAGCAAAGCCGAAGCTTTGCTTTTTTTGATTTAATACTATTTAGATTTTGCTGATCAAATCATTAATTTGTTTTGCTTGTTCAGCAGCATTACCTGTATATGTCGCAGGCGTAAGTTCAGCTAAACGAGCACGTTCCTCAGCAGGAACCTGTAATAATTCATCGCCATTTACGAAGTTCACCATCATGTCGCGTGTCATTGCTTGACCACGAGTAAGGGCTTTTAATTTTTCGTATGGTTTTTCAACATTATAACGGCGCATTACTGTTTGAATCGGTTCAGCAAGAACTTCTTGTGCTTGGTCTAAATCTTCATTTAAACGGTTCGCATTGAGTTCAAGTTTACCGATCCCTTTTAAGCAAGCATCAAAAGCAATCAAGCTTTGTGCAAAACCAACACCCATATTGCGAAGAACAGTTGAGTCAGTTAAGTCACGCTGCCAACGAGAAACTGGAAGTTTTTCACCTAAGTGACCCAATACAGCATTGGCAATGCCCAAGTTACCTTCTGAGTTTTCGAAGTCGATAGGGTTCACTTTGTGTGGCATGGTTGAAGAACCAACTTCACCATCTTTTAATTTTTGTTTGAAGTAACCAAGAGAGATATAGCCCCAAACATCACGGTTAAAGTCGATCAAGATCGTGTTGTAACGGCGTAATGCATCAAACAATTCAGCCATATAATCATGTGGCTCAATTTGAGTTGTGTATGGGTTGAATGCTAAACCTAAAGATTCAACAAATGCCTGAGCATGTGCAGCCCAATCAATTTCAGGGTAAGCAGAAAGGTGAGCATTATAGTTACCTACAGCACCATTAATTTTACCAAGTAATTCTACGTTTTCGAATTGCTTGATTTGGCGCGCTAAACGATAAGCAACGTTAGCCATTTCTTTACCCAACGTCGTAGGGCTAGCAGTTTGACCATGAGTACGAGATAACATTGGTTGTTCAGCATGAGTTGTTGCTAGAGCAGAAATCGCATTCAAAATTTGCTTCATGCTTGTAACTAAAACTTCACGACCATTTTTAAGCATTAAAGCATGAGACAAGTTGTTGATGTCTTCAGACGTACATGCAAAGTGAATAAATTCACCAGCATTTTTTAATTCATCAATGTTGGCAATTTTTTCTTTAAGGAAGTATTCAACTGCTTTTACATCGTGATTGGTGGTGCGTTCGATTTCTTTAATGCGATTTGCATCTTCTTCAGAGAAGTTGGTCACAATCGCATCTAGCGCTGCATTGGTTTCATTTGAGAATGGTGCAACTTCAATGATTTCTGCACGATTTGCAAGTGCTTGTAACCAACGCACTTCAACCGTGACACGAGCGTGGATTAAACCAAACTCAGACAAAAAAGGGCGTAGGGCATCGCATTTGCTAGCGTAACGTCCATCAAGTGGCGAGAGTGCGGTTAAAGCATTCATACAGATTCCTTAATTTTGGAATAAACATAAAAATAAAATCGTTGGCGCATCGGCTATACCACCTGATACTGCAAACGAGCGAGAGCTTGAATATCTTGCAATAATTTGCGTTTACTAAAGATCATACTCCACGAGCTGCCGCCAGATTGTTTCCATAAATGGGCCAGCTGTAAGCCTGTAAACAGGCAGGCTCGAATACGGTTGGTATGATTAATGTCTTTAAATGCTTCCGCATTACCACGGACTAAAATGCGCGGATTAATTTGGCCTGCGGTTTCAACATAGGTTTGTGCGAGGTTGGCAATAATGCTTGGATGCAAATAATTATTATCGAAAAAAGAGAGCTGTTTTAAGATTTTCTGTTGGGCAGTTTCAATAATTTTGACGTATTCAGGATTGCTGTAGACTTTCTTTTCCAGTTGCAATAAAGCCATTGCATAGGACATTGGCAACTTGGCAGTCGACATTTTTGGCACACGAGATTTCGGTGCAGTATTAAAAGGCTGGGTAATGCAGCCTTCTAAAGTTTTTAAACCAAGAGAAATGTCAGCAAGCTGATTAAAGAAATCGAGCGTTTGAGTCGCCTTATTTGAAGTCGGGCGGATGTTTAGGCTGGCCTTGATCAGTAATTCAAAATAAAAATTACCACTATCACCAATGCTTTGTTGACCCGCCATCGCTGTCATATGCGTTAGCTGAGTTGCCTGAAAGACTGCCGCCAATGCCAAAGCACGGTTTTGTCTAACATTCAACGCTTGAGTGTGCTGAAAGGGTAACTCGACCATGCTTCGCTTCCAATTTCCTTAAATAAAATCTGGTTCAGGTGCATTAGTATGGTGAATCACACCACCGCCTAAGCAAACCTCTCCTGAGTAGAACACGACGCTTTGTCCTGGAGTCACCGCACGTTGCGGTTCATCAAATTCAACACGCACACCATTTTCAGTCTGTTCATCGCGGTAGATTGTACACGCTTGATCAGGTTGGCGATAACGGGTTTTTGCTGTGCAACGGAAACCAGTCGTTGGAATATCCTGTTCGCCAGCCACCCAGTCAATCGACTCACTCCAAAGCTGTGTGCTTTGCATCAATGGATGTTCATGTCCTTGTCCAATCACCAGTCGGTTATTGGCAATATCCTTATGCAGCACGAACCATGCGCCTTCTTGCACATCTTTCATACCACCAATACCAATACCACCGCGTTGACCGAGCGTATAGTACATTAAGCCGTGGTGTTCACCAACTTCTTTACCTGACTCTAAAACAATTTTTCCAGCTTGCGCAGGGAGATATTGTTTAAGAAAATCAGTAAAGCGACGTTCACCGATAAAGCAGATTCCAGTCGAGTCTTTCTTTTTCGCTGTAGCTAAATCAAGTTCTTCTGCAATGCGGCGAACTTCTGGTTTTTCAATTTCACCAACAGGGAATAGGGTCTTGTTAATTTCACGACCATGCACTGCATGTAAGAAATAAGTCTGGTCTTTATTATTATCCACACCACGTAATAATGGTGCGTAGGTTTCACCACGAGAGTTTTGTGTGCTTGCACCGCGACGTGCATAGTGACCTGTTGCAATAAAATCTGCACCTAAAGTCATGGCATGGTCGAGGAACGCACGGAATTTAATTTCTTTATTACAGAGAATATCTGGGTTTGGTGTACGACCTGCTGCGTATTCAGCCAAGAAGTGTTCAAAGACACGATCCCAGTATTCCATGGCAAAGTTGGCGGTATGTAACTTAATGCCGATTTTATCTGCAACGGCTTGAGCATCCGCTAAATCTTCGAGTGCTGTGCAATATTCCGTTCCATCATCTTCTTCCCAGTTTTTCATGAAAAGACCTTCAACTTGATATCCTTGTTGAAGTAATAGCGCTGCAGAAACAGAAGAATCTACACCACCAGACATACCGACGATGACACGTTGTTGCATCTAATTAAGCATCCAAATGAGAAGTGAGTGAGGGAGAGAAAGGGTGCTCATAAATAAGCGATAAAGGATATTTTTTGCCAGCTTGGGCATCTTCAACAGCTTTTAAAACCAATGGGCTGCGCGCACGAGCAGATTCTTGCAGTTCTTCCAAATTCATCCAAACCGCACCGATAATGCCTGTATCCAGTTGCGCATTTTCTTCAACTGATGCGACATGTGCTAAAAAACAAAAACGATAATAAGTACGATCTGGGAACATTGGTGGGGTATAAGTATAGATTCCAAGCAAATGATCTATTTCAACATGATGACCTGTTTCTTCTAAGGTCTCACGGATCGCTGCTTCAATAATGGTTTCACCACATTCGACATGACCTGCTGGTTGGTTAAACACCGTGTGTACAAAGCCTTCGCTGTGTTCTTCAACAAACAAAAAACGTCCGTCTTTTTCGACAACAGTGGCAACTGTGACATGAGGTGTCCAAGCGGTCATAGAAAGCACCATGGTTTTAAAAAACGTATTCTACAAAATTTGGGGCGCGGTGGCTAGTTGATGTCGTTGAGCAATTTTCTTACTACCACTAAAAGTTATGTTTTTGTTGTAAACTTATGCATGAATCAATTAGTGTTTAATATAAATCTTATATTTTCCCCTATCTTTAGAAACGTATGCAGTCAATTTCAGCTATTTTCCTAGATGAACATCCAATTCATGGGTGTATTCATGACTCAAGTAATAATTTAAACCCATTTCCAATTCTTGCAATTGATGATGTGCCTCTAAACTTATGGGTGCATGAGAATACGAATATTTTTGAGCGAGCAGATAATTTGGTTCCAGCTCAAGGCTGGCTATATGACTTTGAGAGTGAGTTAGCATTAAGTCATGCTTGGAAACTTTTAACCCCCAATTTTTCTGAATATGGACCAACTTCTACAATTGTTCCACTTTTAGTTTGTCCTGATGATCTAGATTTGATATGTAGTGTCATTGTGGTTGAGCAAATTGTCACTGACATAGAAGTGAAATGGGTAAGGTTTGGTCAGGCTTTTGGAAATCTTCAAGATATCGTGACTTCTGTTCTTTGGGAACATCCTAAAACTACGCCAGAGTTAACATTTCAGTTTGCACAATTTGAACAGGCTATTAATGAATTAAAGGTTTTAGATAAGAAGTGGAGCAATGCTTAAAGTTAGTCATAAGATTTATTAACAAATAAATATAGGGTATTTATTAAATAAAAATAGACAGTGATGGTCTTTTTAATATATTCCTGCGTAGAGATATAAATATGATTCAAAAGGCATATCAGCCAATTTTAGAAGATCTAATCTCGGTTTTTACTAGAGAATTCATGACGGAGCTTGATAGCCTTTACGTTTATGGAAGTGTTGCGCAAGGAAAAGCGGTTGTTGGTCAGTCAGATTTAGATATATGTGTGGTCTTTAAGCATCAAATTGAGGATCTGGATCAAAAACTCGCTAACATAAAATCAAGCTTGATTACTAGTTACCCATTTATCCCAAAGATTGATATTGATGTTGGCTATTTAAAAGAGATCCTAGATCAACAGAATAGGAAGAGTTGGGGTGCATGGATTAAATTTTTTTGTACAGCTGTTTACGGCCAAGATTTAACCTGTTTTTTTCAAGATATAGAGATTGATAGAGAGGTAATTCAGGCAATTAACGAGGGACATTATGAAGAGATACACCGCTATTTTGATTGGTTAGAATTAAAAGAAAAGCCTCTAGAAGAGTTGAGCAATATAAAAAAATCTTTAATTAAAAGAATAATCCGATTGCTACCTTTAACCTTACAGCATGTTGAAAAGTGGCCATTAAGTTTAAACGACACCATTGATCAAGCAATACAGGTTTATCCTCAACAAAAAGATGAACTCTACTTCTTATTTAAAGAGCTTAATAACCCTAAGTCAATCGATGAGATCTCTCTTAATAGGCTAAGAGAGATTTATACTTGGGTAGAGGCTCATCTCGTTTAGTACTGTTTTTTTAGTTTAGTCGTGTGATTGATCTAAATAATTATCCTTCACTTTTACATAATTCTGCGCCGAATAAGGTAAAAATGCTTTTTCTTTATCTGTGAGAGGGCGGACTTGCTGGACAGGGCTACCCACATATAGATAACCGCTTTTTAAGACTTTACGTGGCGGTACTAAACTTCCAGCACCGATCATTACATCATCTTCAATGATCACATCATCTAAAATCACAGTATTAATGCCGATCAAGACACGATTACCAATCGTACAACCGTGTAATGTTACATGATGACCAATGGTCACATCCTCACCAATCACTAAAGGTGAACCATTTGGTTTAGATTGGTTTTTATGGCTGACATGCAACATACAATGATCTTGTACATTACTATTTTTGCCAATCTGAATTGAGTTTACGTCACCGCGAATCACGGCAAAAGGCCAGACAGAGACATTCTCAGCAAGTTTTACATCACCAATTACCACTGACATATCATCAATGTAACAACTTGAATCTATATCAGGTTTTTGGTCTAGATAAGGGCGAATGTTGTTTGACATAGCAGTATTCAATTGAAGATTTAACAGAATTATAAAATAAAAAAGCACTCAAGCTAAATAGCATGAGTGCTTGATTTCACTATTCTAAAATTAGAATAAGTTACTGAAGAACATTTTGATATGATCGATCATACGCGCAAAGAAACCAGCTTCTTCAACAGGTTTTAAAGCGACAAGTGGCTTCTCAGCAATCACTTTACCATCAAGGCTTGCAACTAATTTACCTACAACTTGACCTTTCGCTAAAGGCGCGTTCAATTTAGGTTGAACTACAAGTTGGGTTTTAATGTTATCCGCTCGACCTTTAGGCATCGTTACGCTGAAGTTCTCAGCTAAGCCAATTTGAACTTCATCTTCTTTACCAAACCAAACTTTGGCTTTAGCAAGTACTTGGTTTGCAGGTTGAACATTAACAGTTTCAAAGTTTGCAAAACCCCAAGCAAGTAAAGTACGTGTTTGGCTTGCACGCTCATTCATGCTTGGTGTGCCGAAGATGACAGAGATCAAACGCATTGGCCCACGTTTACTTGAAGTCGTTAAGCAATAACCAGCTTCATTTGTATGACCTGTTTTTAAGCCATCAACACTTGGGTCAGTGTAAAGTAGGGCATTACGGTTGCCTTGCTTAATACCATTAAAGGTAAATTCTTTTTCTGAATAAATTGGGTAATATTTTGAACTGTCTTTGATAATGTGCTGAGCAAGAACAGCCATGTCTTTCGCAGTAGAATAATGACCATCAGCAGGCATACCTGTCGAGTTGATGAAGTTTGTATTCACCATACCAACACGTTTTGCTTCTTGGTTCATCATATAAGCAAAAGTACCTTCATTCCCTGCAATGTGTTCAGCCATTGCTTTAGACGCATCGTTACCTGACTGAATAATGATGCCGCGTAACATTTCTAGAACTGTTGCAGTGCCATTTAATGGAACATACATACATGATTCAGAACTGCTACCACGACACCACGCAGATTCATTCATGCGTACTTTTTCGTCTTCAGTTAATTCACCCTTCAAAAGTTTCTGCTCAATGATGTAGCTTGTCATCATTTTAGTCATTGAGGCAGGCGCAAGTTTTTCATTTTCGTTTTTTGCAGCGAGAATCTGTCCAGTCTCATAGTCCATGAGTACATAGGATTTATTATTTAATTCTGGTGGAGCAGATAGGACAGTTGCTGCATAAGAAAAGCTTGGCAAAAGTAGTAATGCAGCAAGAGCGCTTTTTTGAGTCATTCTAAGTGGTTCCAATATCTTGTGTGAAGCAGTAGAGCCTAGCATTTTAGGATAAAGCAAAGCCGACTTCTATGGGCGAAGTCGGCTTTTTCATACAGTATTGTAACGAATCGGTTACTTAGAATAATAATTCCGAACATCATCGCAGATTTGGCGATTATCTTCTTCAGAAGCTGCCTTTGCATCTGCACGTGCTTCTTTTAAGGCAGCTTGGAAATCTTTGCTTTTTGCGCGTTTATTGAGGACTTCAACAGCATTTGGATCGTTGTTTAAATAAGCTTTAACTAAGTTTTCATAAGCTTTATTAAACTTGAGATCTTTTCCGATTAATTTAGGGCAAGTCTCAGAAATGACATAGATCGCAGCAAGCTCTTGAGGCGTGACGCTGTCAGTTGTTGGAGTAACTTCAATTTTCTCAGTCTCAGACTTTTTGTCAGCTGCAAAAACTGTAGGAGATAAAGTGCTAGACACGATGAGAAATGATAAACCTAGTGTTTTAAAAACATTTTTCTTCATAAGAAACCAAACTCAAAACAAGACTTAAAGAATTTGAATAACTTATAGCATAAAGTAAATTAAAAATTGTATCTTTGCTGTAGGAACCATGGAGAAAATGTGGTTTTAAATTTTCATAATCTCAGACATTGCAACGATGCTGAGATTAAATTGTACATAGCTTTATAAGCTTTAGTTTTTCTAATCTATCTAAATAGAGATGAATTTACTTTACGTATTATTATAAAAGTGGATGCGGTTAATAGAACTGTCCTCTAAATAACTAAGTTAGATAAAAAGACGAGTGAAAATAACAACTTTCTATCGAACAGGAGTAATAAAATGAAGACAAAATTCACAGGTGGTATTGATATCGCCCTTAAACTTCCACCACATCAATTTGAAGAAACAGTCGTATTCTATCGCGATGTGATTGGCCTTAAACAAATTACAGAAAAAGGCACAGCAATAGGTTTTGAATTTGGCCCTGTCAATTTATGGATTGATGTTGCATCGGGAATGAGTCAGGCTGAGCTTTGGCTTGAACTATTTACTGATAATTTTTCTGAAGCTGCTGAATATTTGAGAGACGCTGGGGTAGTGCGTTGTGATGCGATTGAACCTTTAGCTGAAGGTTTTCGAGGAGGTTGGATTAGTAGCCCAGCCAATATTGTTCATATGGTTCGTGAACCTGATGCATGGTAGTTTTTTTAGTAGCGCCAGTATTCATGTTATCGACAGATTAGGTATGTGGTTTTAAAGTGCCATATTTTAAAACCACATTGATGCTTTTAGAGGATTACTCTTCGTAATTCAATACATCTTCACAAACTGATTTTTGCTCAGCTTGGCCGACTTCTTTTGCTGCTTGACGCGCATCTGTCAGTAGATTTTGGAACTCGCTATCTTTTTGCAAGCTGTCTAAAGTCGTGGACTTATTTGAGTAGTTACTTAAATAAGAATTAACAATTTTCTTAATATTTTGATCAAACTTTGCATTTTTACCAATAATGCTTGGACACATTTCGATCAGTACTTGTGCATTCGCGATATCATCTTTAATCAATGCATCCGCTTCAGCTGCTGAAACTGCCTCGTCAGCAAAAACCGTTGGTGCAGTAAGAAGTGCGAAACTCACCCCAAAAACTCGAATAAAATTAGATAAATGTCTCATAGTTACTTAAATTTCTAATACTAAGAAGTAATAAATATATATAATTCAATGAATAATTCAATTGAAAAAACTCAGCAGTAATATTTGAAGAGATAGGATTTTAGTGAATATTTTAATTGCAAATGATGATGGTGTTTTCGCTCCTGGTATTCAGGCTTTAGCACATGCTTTGAAACCTTTAGGTCGAGTGGTTGTAGTTGCACCTGAAAGCGAGCGCAGTGGCTTTTCAAGTGCTTTAACGCTTGATCGTCCTTTACGTCCAGTACAAATTTCGGAAGATGTCTGGGCGGTAAATGGTACACCAGCAGACTGTGTTTATTTATCTATGAATGGTCTGTTTGATTTTGAATTTGACTTAGTCGTGAGTGGTATCAATAGCGGTGCTAACTTAGGCGATGACGTTTTATATTCAGGTACCGTAGGCGCTGCATTTGAAGGCCGTTTAATGAAACATCCAGCAATTGCAGTCTCATTATCTGGTTCAAATGTACGTTCTTATGAACACCCTCAAGCATATGCACAAGCAGCAAAATGGGTGCATGATTTTATTGCTAAAGGTCTACCTATTTTACCGCCGCGTCATATTTTCAATATTAATATTCCTGATGTTGAAGAAATCAAAGGTGCTCAAATTACTTATCAAGGGCGTAGAGCACAGTCAAAACCGATCACTAGCCATGTAGACCCGCGTGGTCGACAAGTTTATTGGATTGGACTCGCAGGTGAAGCTGTAACAGAACCTCAACCCGCTTCGAGTCACATTCAATCTGATTTCTTTGCGGTATCGAATGGATATGTCAGTATTACGCCGATTCAGATGGATGCAACAAATTATGCTGTGCTTGATGATTTACATGCTCTTGTAAATGGTTAGCGGTGGCTCTGTTATAACTTTGTGAATATAGAATGTGAAAACTCGTTTTTTTTCACTATTTTGGTACTCTAGGGCCGAAATAAATTAAGCTTTTTTAAGATGGGGGTGAAGATGCACTTAAACCAAGTCTCGATTTTTCTATCACAGAAGATGATTAAAACAATCGTATTGTCTATGGCGGTAGCAACAACGGCGGCTATTGTGACTGGTTGTGCATCTAAACCGCAAATCCACGGCGGAACGCGTTTTGCTCAAGCTCCAAATTATTACACTGTAAAATCAGGTGATACATTGAGTGGCATTGCAAATCGTTATGGAATGAACTATCTCGATATTGCTGCGCTTAACGATATTGCACCGCCTTATCGAATTTATGTAAACCAATCTTTACGTTTGAAAGGTTCAGCATCTAAACGTACAACATCAACGCAGACGATTACTCAAACTGCGCCGATTCAACGTCAGAGCATTCAGTTGCCTACGCAACAGCCTGTAGCACCGAAACCTGTGGTTCCAGTCGTTCCTGTAAATCCAACTTCATCGAATCTAGCTTCAAACCTACGTTGGGTTAAACCATCAAATGGCCCTGTGATTCAGACATTTAATTTGGCGAGTAATGTCAAAGGAACACGTTACGGTGGAAATGAAGGTGATCCAGTATTTGCTGCCGCCAATGGTCAGGTTGTTTATGCTGCCGATGGTCTAAAAGAATATGGGAACTTAGTGTTGGTTAAGCATATTGATGGCTATATCACAGCGTATGCACATAACAGCAAAATGCTCGTGAAGAGTGGTGATAACGTTACCGCTGGTCAGAAAATCGCTGAAATGGGTTCTTCAGGTGCGACTCGCGTGATGCTGGAATTCCAAGTTCGTTTAGATGGTAAACCAGTCAATCCAACTACAGTTTTACCAAATTAATTTTTCTTTTTGGCAAAACAAACTTTCAACAAATTGTTAATAATCACTGGTCTAAGACTAGACTTCTCTGTATACTCTTATAGATTGCTTTAATTAGAACAATAAGCATATAAATAAATAGAGGGAAGTCTATGTTAGATCAATTGCGTGCAATGGGGGTCTTTGCGTGTGTTGTAGAGAAAAGTTCTTTCAGTGGTGCAGCGAGAGAATTAGGAATTACAACAAGTGCAGTCAGTCAACAAATCCGTTCTTTAGAACAAGAAATGGATGTCACTTTATTACATCGTTCAACGCGTAAGCTTAGTCTTACTGAAGCAGGGCAAGCATTCTTTTTAAGTTGTCAAGAAATGCTCGCAGCGGCTGAACGAGGTAAAATTCGTATTAATGAGTTACGTGATGATCTGGTGGGTGATTTACGAATCTCGACTACACCTGAGTTAGGTGCATTACATGTTATCCCAGCACTTTCTCATTGGATGTCAGCGCATAAGGGCTTGGCAATTCATTTTGAAGCAGATCATCGTTATATCGACTTAATTGAAGAGCGTATTGATATCGCTGTTAGAATGAGTCTAAAAATGGATGATCATAATCTAACAGCAGTTCCACTGGCTCGTGTCGATCAAGTATTGGTTGCTTCGCCAAGCTATCTGAATCAATCTTTGCCAATTACAAGACCTGAAGACTTACGTCATCATGAGTTGCTTCCAGTAACGTTAATGCAAAATTATCAACATTTTGCATTTCGTCATGGGTTGAGTGGTGAAGTGGTGAATGTAGATATGAAAACACGTTTGGGTACAAATAACGTTTTTGTCGCAAAGTCACTCTGCCAACAAGGACATGGTATTGCACGTATTCTTTATATGGATATACAAAAAGAGCTAATCAATGGTTCATTGGTCGAGGTCTTGCCTGACTGGCACATGCCATCTTATACCTTGCATGCTTTAACGTCTAAACGTGAACAATATCCAATGAAAGTGCATCGTTGTATTGATGCGTTAAAGCAATATTTTGCACAACTCCCTGGAGGCCGTTCCTTGCAAGGGGTAGCCTAACAAAAAAGCCATGTTCCGAGGAACATGGCTTTTTCTTTTAACGATGTTTCTTTTTACTGAGAGGTTTTAGCGTTTTAGCCTCAGCAAGAGCTTCCTCAGAAGCTTTGGTATCGGCTTCATCTTTTTTAGACCTCTTACGTTTTTTCTTTTTCTTTGGTTCATCCTCTTCTACAGCTTCACCATCTTCTATCGCTTGCCAGTACTCAAGTTGTTCCATCACCGCAGCATAGATTGAGTTTTTGCTGTAACGACCCTTTTTATCAAGTGTTCCTACTGGACGAGCCATTAAAATTTCTAAAGCTTGATCAATGGTGTCAATCGCATGTACGTGGAATTGCCCACTTTCAACGGCATCAATAACATCTTGACGTAACATGAGGTGTTGCATGTTTTGACGAGGAATGATGACACCTTGTTTACCTGTGAGTCCTTGCAGCTTACAAGCATCGTAGAAGCCTTCAATTTTGGCATTTACGCCACCAATTGGCTGAACTTGTCCTAATTGGTTCATTGATCCAGTAATTGCCCAAGATTGATCAATTGGAATCTGACAAATCGCAGAAATGAGTGCAGAAAGTTCAGCTACAGTTGCACTATCACCATCCACTTGTCCATAACTTTGCTCAAAAGCTAATGCTGCTGAGAAGTGCAGAATTTGTTCACGACCAAAGTGTGCTTTAAGGAAGCTCGACATGAGCAATACCCCTTTAGCATGTAATGAACCACCTAGCTCGACACTACGTTCGATATCTAAGATATCACCACCACCTTGATAAACTGAGGCAGTAAGGCGAGAAGGTAAGCCAAATTCGACATCAGCATAGTGAATTACAGATAGAGCATTAATTTGACCTAGACGATGACCTGAGGTTTCTATCAGTTGAGTACCGCGAGATAAATCTTGCCAGTAAAGCTCTCGTAAATATCCTAAGCGATATTGGCGATGATGGAGAGCTTGATTCACATGCTGATCCGTTACGATTTTATCGCCACTTTTGAAAGCATGATGATGTGCTTCACGGATTAAATCACCCAGCGTAGACGCATGTAATGAAAGTGAACTTTGATCTTCTGCTTGGCGACTTGAATCGGTGAGCAAAGCGGCTAAAGCCGAACGATCAAATGGAAGTAACTTATCTGCTTGTACGTAGTCTGCAATCAACTGCATATATGCTTGTTCATTACTGTCGTTACGTTGTAATGTATCAGTGAAATCAGCACGAATTTTGAAAACACTACCGAGTTCAGGCTCAACTTCTAAAATTTCATAATAGATTTCAGGTTCAGCAAGAAGTATGACTTTGAGATCTAAAGGAACAGAAGCAGGTTCAATTGAAATACTGCCAGTTAATGTCAGCATATGTTCAAGCGAAGAAAGCTTAAGTTGCCCTGATTTAAGTGCACGTTTTAAACCTTGCCAAGCATAAGGTTGTTCAAGCAAATGCTCAGCCTCAAGCATGAGGAAGCCACCATTCGCTTGATGTAATGAACCCGGACGGATTAAGGTAAAGTCTGTCGTGATCGTACCATTATGAGTAAGCTGTTCAACATGCCCAAGTAAGTTATAGTGAGTTGGGAAATCCTCAAAAATAACAGGCGCACCACTATTTGGTTTATTCGATACGATGACATTGGCTTGATAACGAGAAGGGACCCGATTAAATAAAGCGGGCGTAAAGTCATCCTCTTCCTGTTCTAAAATCAGTTCAACATTATCGATAATGTCATCTGCATATTGTTTAAGAAATTGCTCTAAACCTTTAACTTCTTTGTTTTTGTTTAGAATCAGGTCAACACGCGGCATAACCACTTGAGTCGCAATTTCTCGATTAAGGCTAGACACTTGATCTCGCGCATCATCTTCCAAATCACCAAGATGTAGACCAAGTCGGTCTAATTTTTTTTCCATATAGCGAATATTGGAGGTGATCTCAGCGCGTTCTTTATTGCTAAGCGTATCAATATCTTCTTGCGTCAACTCATGATATTCATCATCTCGAAGCTGCATTGGAATGAAGACATGTTTGTCATTACGAGAAATAAGCTTAAGGTCTAGATCTTCACCTTCTTTAGTCAGTTCAACCAATGCTTGTTGTTGAACTTCACCTGTCGCTTGGCGAATACGTTCGATACGATTGTGATAACTTTCAGCGCTAAAGCGACGTTCGAGCTGTTTTAAAATAACCTGCCATGCTTGTTGTAAAGCATTTTGAAATTTTGTCCCTTGTCCAGCAGGGAAGCGTAGAGCAATCGGTTGTCTTGGATTTTTGAAGTTATTGACATATACCCAATCATCTGGAGTTTGCATGGTCTTGGCATGTTGCTGTAACAAACGTTTAATCATTGTGCGTTTGCCTAGCCCTGCTGTACCGACTGCAAATATGTTGTAGCCAGAATAAGGTAAAGAAATACCAGCCTCAACAGACGCGCGTGCACGATCTTGCCCAAGAAAATTATTGAGCGGTTTGATACGTCTAGTCGAGCTTGGAATTTCTAATAAATCTGGAATATGTGTCAGTTGTTCTGATTTTAAAGCTGTTTTAATTAGTGTTGGTTTGATTTCCGTCTGTTCAAAAGCGCTTGGGAATGAATTAAGTGTTGCTGTAATCGTGTTTGTTGGTGTTGATGATAAAGCTGTTGCAGTCATTTGATCGAGTTTTTGGGTCATTGCTATCCAACAAATAAACGTTAGTTGAGGGTTTGGTCATTTGATATTCCAGATATGCTTATATGACTGACAAAAACTTGCTTTATTTTTGAACTAGGTTGCAAGCATATTTGAAGTATCAATCGACTCTCTTAAAGGTATACAGTTTTAGGTCTAAAGATCAAGCGAACTTGTGTTTTTTATCGACAAAACAAAACAATGGTTGCATAAAGCAACTTGCAAGCAATCACAAGAAACGATTGAATAAGCACATTCACGCATATTCATGGAAAATAATAAGCAATGACGACTCAAGCCTCTGGTTGGGCAGCTGCATTTAAAGCTTTTTTAGATCGCCGTGCTCTGATTATGTTATTTCTTGGTTTCTCTGCGGGGATACCAATTCTATTGATTTTTTCTAGCTTATCATTGTGGCTAGGTGAGGCTGGTATTGATAAAAGTGCAGTGACTTTTTTTAGTTGGGCTGCATTAGGGTATTCATTTAAATTTGTTTGGGCGCCATTGATTGATGAGTTACCTGTACCATTTTTGACGAAGTTGTTAGGTCGTCGACGTGCTTGGCTGTTAATTGCACAGTGTTTAATTATCTGTGCCATTTGTGTTATGGCCTTTTCTGATCCAGCGCTTGGGCAAAGCTATTTAATTCAAATGGCGGCTGGTGCAGTTTTACTTGGTTTCTCTGCTGCTACTCAAGACATTGTGATTGATGCCTATCGTATTGAGCTTGCTGAAACAGAAATGCAGACAGTGTTAGCTTCAACATACAATGCAGGTTATCGAATTGGGATGATTGTTGCTGGGGCTGGGGCATTATTCTTAGCAGCCTATTTGGGTACAGCAAAAGGTAATTATATTTACGAGGCTTGGAAATATACTTACTTAGCGATGGCAGCCGTGATGGCAATCGGTATCATCACCACACTCAGTATCCTTGAACCTCAGGTTAATCGCGTTTATAAGCATTATAAAACCACAGATTATTACCGCTTGGTCTTTGTTTTCTTTATTGCTGTTGCAACTTTTGTCTGTTGTTATATTTATTCGGATGACATTATTCAGTATTTGCAAACCCAATGGAAAATCAATGACAGCATCCTGAAATTTTTGATGGAAGCAGTTCGTTTTCTCAGTTCAGGTGCTGGTGCTATTTTTGTCGCTTCTTTATTAATTAAACTAGGTGTAGTGAATAAGCAAATGGCGCATGAAACATGGGTTGCGCCGATTTTAGATTTCTTTAAACGGTATGGTGTTAAGCTTGCACTTGTACTTTTATTGCTGATCGGTTTCTTCCGTATTTCAGACATTATTGCGGGTGTAATCTCGAATGTGTTCTATCAAGATTTAAATTTCAGTAAAGAGCAAATTGCTGAAGCGGTTAAAATTTATGGTGTTTTATTCAGTTTGGTTGGTGGTTTCTTAGGTGGCTTATTAGCACAACGCATGAATATTATGAAGCTCATGTTTGTTGGTGCAGTTTTAGCGAGTTCGACCAATTTGATTTTTATTGGTCTAGTAAAGTCTGGTAAGCCGCTTGATCAAGTTGAATTGCAAATCGGGGATAAACATTATCAAGTAAAAACTGATGAAGTCGGATATTGGAAATTACAAGTACCGAATCAAGAATTGTTAAATGCTCACTCGGTACAAGTAAGCACTCAATATCAAAATCAGGCTGACTCAAAAATCAAACTTGAAGTTCCATATTTAATTGAAACAACGCAGCCCCAAATTCAATTGTTGCCAATTAGCAGTGATGATCAGCTAACCGCAAATGAATTGAAGCAAAGTTTGGTTGTCAAAGGACAGTTGGCTAATGTATCCATAACAGATTTAGATGCTGATAGACCTGTTGTCTTAAAGTTAGATGGGCAAGAGTTTGTCGCAAAAGTTGATCAGAGTGGCTTATTTAATGGTGTAATTGATGGTAAGGCTTTACAAGTATCATCAACTAGAACAATTACAGCTTTAGCGAATTTGACAAATAATAACGGCAATCAGTTATTGGCTACGCGACAATATCAAATCAATACAACAGCTCCAGCGAACTCTGCTTTGGATATTGACATTCAACCCGTTGCGGTCATAAGTCCTGATCAGCAAGGTTCAGTCGAGCTTTCAGGTAAAGTCATCAAAACCTATAGTTCCTTATGGCTTTACATGGCCATCATTATGGATAATTTAGCTTCTGGTTTGGCTGGTGCCGCATTTATTGCATTTTTATCGAGTTTAACCAGTGTTTCATTTACAGCGGTTCAGTATGCCATTTTCAGCTCATTAATGACCTTAACACCAAAACTGTTAGGCGGTTATTCGGGCACAATTGTCAGCAATATTGGTTATCCGAATTTCTTTTTGATGACAACTTTAATTGGTATACCTATTTTAATTCTCGTGGTTTGGGTTGCTAAACTTTTACGTGACCATGAGAACCAAACAACACAACAGGCAGGTGAATAAATATGCGCATGTTACATACGATGCTACGAGTAGGCAATTTAGAGCAATCTTTAAAGTTCTATACTGAAGTGCTTGGTATGAAATTGCTACGCAAACGTGATTATGAAGAAGGGCGTTTTACTTTGGCTTTTGTTGGTTATGGCGACGAAGAAAACAATACGGTGCTTGAACTCACCCATAACTGGGATACATCTAGTTATGAATTAGGTAATGCATACGGACATATTGCGATTGGTGTTGATGATGCTTATAAAGCATGTGAAGAGATCAAGGCGCGTGGTGGTAAAGTTGTGCGTGAAGCTGGACCAATGAAAGGTGGCGTAACGGTAATAGCATTCGTTGAAGATCCTGATGGTTACAAGGTTGAATTAATTCAACAGGATAAAAATGCACGTAATAACTAATTTGAATTCATCTTAAGCTGAAGAATTCTCATTTAAAAGCGCTAGCATTATTTATATAGCCCAGTATGATGTGTTGATCAAATGGTCAACAATATTATATTGGGCTTTATCATAATTAGTGGATGAATAGGAAAAAGTTATGTTGAAACTTTTGGCATTGGATCGCTTTACAATATTCTTGGTTGCGATGGTGTTACTCGCAACATTTCTGCCTGTTTCAGGCCAACTAGCATCCTATTTCAATATTTTAACGACCGCTGCAATCGCAATACTTTTCTTCTTACATGGTGCGAAGCTTTCTCGAGAAGCGGTTGTGGAAGGCATGTTACATTGGAAAATGCATGCTTTAGTTTTTGCTTTTACCTTTCTTATTTTTCCCATGATCGGATTACTTGCTAAACCAATTTTAGAGCCACTTTTAGGCCAGCAGCTTTATTGGGGCTTCTTGTTTATGTGCTTTTTGCCATCAACAGTGCAGTCTTCAATCGCCTTTACGTCAATTGCAAAAGGTAATGTCGCTGGGGCGGTGTGTAGTGCTTCTTTCTCTAATATCATCGGTATGTTTATTACACCGATTTTAGTGAGTTATTTCATTTTAGGTCAGAGCCAACATGGTTTTGACCCAACAAAATCTATTATTCAAATTACTTTATTGCTGTTAGTTCCTTTCATTTTGGGACAATTATTAAGACCTTATATTTTCCCATTGATGGTAAAAGTGCCAAGCTTAGTGAAAGCATTTGATCAAGGCTCAATTCTGATGGTGGTATACGGTGCATTTAGCAGCGCTGTTGTAGCTGGTCTATGGCATCAAGTGAATGGGATCACTTTGCTTTATCTGGTACTTGCTTGTTCAGTCCTTTTAACGATTGTGATGTTGCTTGCTTTATATCTACCGAAATGGCTGGGTTTTAATCGTGCTGATCAAGTGACGATTTTCTTTTGTAGCTCTAAAAAAACTTTAGCGAGTGGTGTACCCATGGCGCAAATTTTATTTATTGGCCAACCATTAGGTATGATTGTTTTACCTATCATGATTTTCCACCAAATCCAGTTAATGGTGTGTGGTGTGATTGCGAATCATTGGGCAAAACCGAAGCAAGAATAGTTCGCATAATTTGATTTGTTGGCGTATA
This sequence comes from Acinetobacter sp. YQ_14, assembly GCF_043102985.1. NCBI lineage: Bacteria > Pseudomonadati > Pseudomonadota > Gammaproteobacteria > Moraxellales > Moraxellaceae > Acinetobacter > Acinetobacter sp. YQ_14. The sequence continues at coordinate 174,325 of NZ_JBICJJ010000004.1, forward strand.
ATGCTCGCCACTTGTTGGCTTTGCTCTGATCTTAAAGGTCTCGGTGGGTCAAAAGAAATGGTCTGTTATGGTGTTGGTCTGCAAGTTGAATAACTTTGCTTTCCTCATTTTGAGAGTGATCAATTGCGATAACAGCTTAAGCCTTTCTTGTTAATTAGGAGCATCGACCATGCGCGCCGATATTCACCCAAAATACGAAAAATTAGTTGCTACTTGTTCATGTGGTAACGTAATCGAAACTAAATCTGCTCTTGGTAAAGAAACTCTTTATCTTGACGTATGTTCAGCTTGCCACCCATTCTATACTGGTAAACAAAAGAATGTGGACACTGGCGGTCGTATCGACAAGTTCAAACAACGTTTCTCTGGTATGTCACGTTCTATCAAACGTTAATATCGAGAAAGAAAAAACGGGCAATTTGCCCGTTTTTTTGTGCCTTTTAATTGACCCTCTTTTTAAAAAAAGAGGGTTGAGGCTGATTTTTATTGGTCTTGTACGTCAGTCAAGCGGTCAAGTTTCTTTTGGAAATAATTACCTTGTAAGAAACGCGCTTCAACATTCCATGCATTCGCAAAAAGATTCATATCATTCAGATCAATTAAGAGAATTTCTACAGATTTTATTCCTATGAAATGTAGAATTTTTTCTTGCAGCGTAGCCATATCTTTATCTGAAGCCAATTGTTTGGTTAGCTTATTATCGAAGCTCAAATATTGTGTATCAATCTGATTGAGGATGGATTCGCTATACAGTGAATTACCAAAGTTACGGATAGAAATTTCAGCACCGTGTTGACGAAGTAAAGCGATTTGAGGTTGTGCTTGAGATAAATTCTGTTGTAAAGCCAATTCTGAGAACTGAAGAATTAATGGATGTGCTTGTTTACTTCCAATAATGGTGAGTAATTTTGCAATTAATTCAGGTAGTTTCTTGTCAGTCAACAAAATATGATGATTGAGGTTAACAACGAGCTTGGCTTTCGGATATTGGGTAATGAAGTTGTGTAATTGCTTACATGCCTCAACCAAGATCCAGCGATCTAATTGTACAGATAACTCAGGATCATCTTTTAAATCACCAAGATCATTTAAATCCTGCCACTGATTGTTATGAATAAACCCACCAGTGACTTCATAGGTATGCGTATATTGATCTTGTTTGTCATAGAGCTGCTGATATTTCAGATGAATATCGCCAGCATCAAGTTTTTGTTTTAACTCTTGTAATAATGTTAATTGAACAGCCTTTGGAATATGTTCTGTTGTAAGACCAATGTCAGCATCAATTTTTGGTGTATTCAATGTTGGTAATTGTGATGAGAATGCTTTCGTCAGAATTTGTTCGAATGCAGTTTCATCACTAATCTGTTTTGGAAGTTCGCTATATCCCAGTTTCAACTGTAAAGGGAAGGTGTATTGTTCAGTCGCTAGCAATTGCGGCTTTTGTAGACTGTTTAAACCAATCAGTAGCGAATCTAAAACTTCTTTTGATTCGGCTTGTAGTAAACCTGCATGAAGTGATTTTTCAATCTGATAAATAGGAATATTTACTTGCTCTTTAATGAAGTTTTGAATGTTTGAAAAATACGCTTTAGTTCCACGCCAGTCATTTTGGAAAACCTCATTTGGGCAGTGATTTAAACTAAATAAAACTAAAGCATTTACATTCGCTGGGTGGTTGGTTAAATGGCGATTAATTTGTTGTAAGGCAGTATTTAGACTTGAAACTTTCTCTGCCACGACTGGTGCAGCTGAACTAGTAGGTGTTGATATACTAATTGATGAACCACATTCGATATTGAGTTGAATTTCATCTTCATCGCCAGAAGGAATAAACTCGACTTGCAAAGGATTATTCTTGACAGTTGGATTTTGAGTATGAAGTTCAAAACGCCCATGCTCAAATTGACCTTGTGAAATCTTTTTAAAGCGGAGTTTAAATTGAGCTAAATCTTCTGGTTGTAAAACGTCAAGAATTGGTAAACCAATCAGATCATCTTCGCTGTTGAAGCCAAATAAATTTGCATATTCTGCATTGGCACTCATGTGAATACCTTCTTGCAAAAGAGCAACGGCTTTGTGGCTCTCAGCAGCTAAGGATTGTGCTTGAGTTTGTGCGGCCTCTAATTCATTCAATAAACGATGTTCAGCTTGAACTAAACGACTGTATGAGAGGGCACGAACAATACTGATATAGAACGCTTCAGGTGCTTTTAGGTTTAAGACATCGTAAATGCCTTTATGAATGTAGCTTTGATATTGATCAGCACTGTAATTTTCTGGCTCTAATAATAAAACGGGCAAGCTTGGCTGAGCTGATGCTTGAATTAAGGACAGTGTTTGTTCAATTTTTAAATCGTAGGCACGCCCAAAAATGACAATGTCCCAAGGTAAGTTGAGTTGTTTTTCAAAAGCTTTGAAGTCATCTAGTAGTGTTGCTTTCACCTGATGATCTTGTGAGGCAAATATTTCTAAGACTTGATTATAACGGAGTTGGTTATCATCAATAATTAATAAGCGTGTTTCTGTACGTTTTAACTTTTTAGAGAGTAAAGAATTTCTCACTTCAATGCTTCCCATAGATCTTGATCATTTGTATCCATATTATTTTGTGCCATGAATTTTTGTAGAACAGGCTGTTCTTCATCATTCAATAGTTCAAAATCAAATTGAATAAAGCTCTGGGTAATTAGTTGTGCCGTTAATAAATACACTTTTACTTCCTCTTTCCCCAATCGTAAATGAACAGCTTGCTGTTCTCTAAAAATTTGTGAACCTGGTAAAATTAAAGTTGTTTTTGTTTCATCCAAATTTTGGTTTTTTAATAAAAGTGCTGGATGATAGTTACTTACATGACGATCAGATTGGATACGTACGGCGCATGGGAATATCTCTTGCGCCAATACTTCTAAACCTAACTCTAAACTTTTTTCAGTTGATTGCTTTAACCAACGAATTACACCTCCACGCCAATGCCCATGAGATGTTTCTTTCACAAGAATATATTCACCTGTTCTTAAGTTTTTAGGTGCTTCTCCTGACCATTTAATACGGTAACCGTTAACACTAATATCAAGAATATCAGCTTGATAAACAGCCTTACTTTCTCTGCTTAGTCTTTGAATAGAGGACTCTTGGTTGCCTGAAGACTCTTTTTTATCCCATGTCGATAAAAACTTAGATTCACTTTGTAAGCCATACCCATGTTCAAGCATTAATGTTTCTGAGAAATTTTTTGCTTTCGATAAGTAAAAGTGAGCGGTCAGTAAACCAAAGCAAATATGAAGCTGAGCTGAATATTCATATCGTTCGTGGCGTCGTTCAGCAGTTGTGCCTAAAATGGTTTGTACGTGGAACTTTAATGCAGGTGTTAGATAAATTTTCTCATTCTTGGAAATATATTCTGCATTTTTATGTAAAGTCGCAGTAACGTGTTCAAGTAAACCGTGAGTACTGATGAAAATATTTGGATTAAAACCAGAACTTTGCTTTTTATTATAAATCGGTGGGTGATCTTTGCTTGTATCAACGACATACTTGGTTAAATCAGTTTCTTTTGGTAATAACTGAACCATTTTGGCCCAGTCAAAACTACATTGAAATAAGGCTTGAATTTCTGATTGGCGTATTTGATTGGTATTAAAAATATCCATCAAAATCAGTTGAGCATATGCCTGACTGATATTGTTTAAACTTGGCTTACCTGAGGTCTGTTCTATGTTGGTATGCTGATATTTGTGCGTAATCGCTGCATCATAAAGTTGATGTGCAATGAGCCACTGGCCAGCAACAGGCTCACTATAGAGCATATGTTGTTGATATAAGAGTTGAGTGAGTTGCTGTAAAGCTTGAAATGTGGCGAGTGTTCTTGCTGTTTGTAGATTTTTTTTCTGATTGAGCGCAAAGATTGAAAACTTTTGATGATCTATTTGATCATTACTACGTCGTACAATATTGATGTAAATTGCAGCGAAGTAGCAACGCAACAACATAGCTAATTCAATAATGTGTTCATTGCGATCTGAGCTAATCACACCTTGATTAAAAAAGTTTTTCTCAAGGCTGCCTAAGACGTTTTCTATCGTTGGATGAAGTGTTTGGATCAAATCGAAACGTAGCGTCTCAGGGCAGTCTAATTCACTTAATTCTAACAGTGCTGCAAACAAGGCTTTAGACGTGTCGCCTAATTGCATGATGGAGAGTGTTGAAATCCATTCGTTAATACTTTTGGTATTTGCATCACAAAAGCTGAGTTTGTCCCGTGTGAGAACAGTTGGAATTTGAAAAATATCCGAAAATGCATTATTCATCATTGTAATCAATCTCAGAACGTTTGAACCCCAAAAAGCGGTGTTTTATTTTTTTCGCCCGCAATTTCCCTGACGAGTTTAGGGACTAAATATCCCGGCAAACTCGCTAATACATCACTATATATTTGATCTATCTTTGAAGAATCTAAATCAAAGTGCTGAGCACTTTTTACTTTATCCAATACATGTAAGTAATAAGGCATTACTCGTGCATCAAATAAACGAAGACTTAATTCATTCAAAGTTTCTGCAGAATCATTCACACCTTTGAGTAAAACTGCCTGATTTAGCACTGTTATATGATGTAGTGATAACTGTAATAACTTTGAGCAGGTGAAGTCATCAAGTTCAGCTGCATGATTTGAGTGTACCACCACTACAATGCGTAGCCTACTGTTTTTTAATATAGAAATCAGTTCGTCGTCGATCCGATTTGGAATAACAATAGGAACTCGTGAATGAATTCTCAATATTTTGATCTGGGGGAGAGATGCTAGACGTTCTAACCATAACGCTATTTTTCGATTATTCAGCGTTAATGGATCTCCACCACTTAAAATCACTTCATTAATACGCGTATTTTGTTCAATATACTGCTTAATATTTTCCCAATCATCATTTTTAGGTAGATTTTCTTGGTAAGGGAAATGACGGCGAAAGCAATAACGACAGTGAATCGCACATGCCCCAGTCAAGGTAAGCAAAAAGCGTGATTGATATTTATGCAAAACGCCAGCCATTTGGTTTGCGGCTTCCTCACCTAAAGGGTCGGTGACAAACTCAGGATGTTCTTCAAGTTCCAAATGGTGGGGGAGTACTTGTAGAAGTAATGGATCGAGAGGATCGCGGATGTTCATTTTTCCGACGAATGCACGAGGTACGCGTAATTTAAACTGTTCAGAGGCAAGGATTGCACCTGATAATAGCTGATCGGTGGATAGCTCAAGTAAATTTAACAGCTCTAGAGGATCAGTAATTAGGTCACTGAGTTGTGATTGCCAGTTTTGCTCTTGATGTAAATAGTTTATCATGCCATACGTTAAAATAGTGTTAGCCGAAGCTGTGCGCCCAGTCTAACATTAATAGATTTGAGTTTTAAGTTTGGAGTGCGCCTTTCATGGCCTATTATTCTACAAATGATTTTAAAGCAGGCCTTAAGGTTATGCTTGATGGCAACCCATGTTCAATCATGGAAAATGAATATGTAAAACCAGGTAAGGGTCAAGCGTTTAACCGTGTGAAATTACGTAACCTTCGTTCTGGTAAAGTATTAGAAAAAACATTTAAGTCAGGTGACTCTTTAGAAGCAGCTGATATTGTAGAAGTTGAAATGGATTACCTCTACAACGATGGCGAAATGTGGAACTTCATGGATCCTGTATCTTTTGAGCAAATCGCTGCTGACAAAACAGCAATGGGCGATGCTGCAAAATGGTTAAAAGACGATTCAAATGAAAAATGTACAATTATGTTATTCAATGGTGTGCCTTTAACAGTAAGCCCGCCGAACTTCGTTGTACTTAAAATCGTTGAGACTGATCCAGGTGTTCGTGGTGATACTTCAGGCGGTGGCGGTAAGCCTGCGAAACTTGAAACAGGTGCTGTGGTACGTGTTCCATTATTCGTACAGCAAGAAGAAAGCGTTCGTGTAGACACTCGTACTGGTGACTATTTAGAGCGTGCATAATCGTTAAACACAAAGTATACGATTATCGAAGGGATGATGAAGAATCATCCCTTTTTTTATGCCAAAGTATTAGATAAATCATTTTTTATAACAGGTAAGCTAACAAAGATATTTCTTCTACAGAAAATATAGAAAGGGAAATCACAATAACCACAAGTTATGTATTTGAGAGGTTTTGAATGGAGACAACACAAGCAAAGTCAACACTTCCCTCAAAACTCCTATGGAGTTTGGTTGCCATTGTCGGGGCAATTTCATTTGGGATATTGGCTGTCAGTCGTGGTGAGCATGTTAATGCTGTTTGGCTCGTCCTCGCTGCAGTCTGTGTTTATAGCATTGCATATCGGTTCTATAGTTTATTTATTGCAAACAAAGTTTTTGAGTTAAACCCAAGACGTCTAACCCCCGCACATCGTTTAGCAGATGGCTTAGATTATGTTCCAACCAATAAATACGTATTATTTGGTCATCACTTTGCTGCAATTGCAGGCGCGGGTCCATTAGTTGGTCCTATTCTCGCCGCTCAGATGGGATATTTACCGGGAACAATTTGGTTGTTGGTAGGTGTGGTTATCGCGGGTGCTGTTCAAGATTTTCTTGTACTGTTTATTTCGACCCGCCGAGATGGACGCTCTTTAGGTGAAATGGCAAAGCAAGAGCTTGGGACTTTTGCGGGTGTGATCGTGATGCTTGGTACATTAGGTGTCATGATTATTATTCTTGCTGTGCTTGCCTTGGTTGTTGTGAAAGCTTTAGCTCACAGTCCTTGGGGCGTATTTAGTATTGCGGCTACCATTCCGATTGCATTATTCATGGGTGTTTATATGCGTTATCTGCGCCCAGGAAAAATTGCTGAGGTTTCAATTATCGGCTTTGTCTTGATGATGATGGCAATCGTATATGGCGGTGATGTTGCAAAAGATCCTTATTGGGGACAGTTGTTTACCCTAAGCGGCACAGAGTTAACATGGGCACTGATCATTTACGGTTTTATCGCATCAGTTTTACCTGTGTGGTTGCTACTTGCACCGCGTGACTATTTATCTACTTTCCTCAAAATTGGTGTTATTGCTGGTTTGGCGGTTGGTATTATTTTTGCCATGCCTGAATTGAAAATGCCTGCGGTGACACAATTTGTTGATGGTACTGGTCCTGTATTTGCAGGAAGTTTATTTCCTTTCTTATTTATTACAATTGCTTGTGGTGCAATTTCTGGTTTCCATGCACTTGTTTCCTCAGGTACAACACCTAAATTAGTCGATAACGAAGTGAATATCCGTATGATTGGCTATGGTGGCATGTTGATGGAATCATTTGTCGGTATTATGGCAATGATTTGTGCGACTGTACTTGATCCTGGTGTTTATTTTGCGATTAATACGCCTGCTGCAATTTTAGGTACAAGTGTTGATACAGCTGCTGAAGCAGTTCGTAATTTAGGATTTGTTGTTAGTCCTGAAATGTTGACTGTCTTAGCGCATGAAGTGGGTGAAAGTTCAATTTTATCTCGTGCTGGCGGTGCACCAACCTTTGCGATTGGTATGGCGCATATCATTTCTGAGATTTTTAATAATCGTTCAATGATGGCATTTTGGTATCACTTTGCAATTCTGTTCGAAGCATTATTTATTCTAACTGCAGTAGATGCGGGGACACGTGCTTGTCGATTCATGGTGCAAGATACAGTTGGGATCGTCGTACCTGCAGTGAAACAATCTAGCTCATTTGTTGGTAATTTAATCGGTACTTTTATTGCTGTTGCTGGTTGGGGTTTCTTTGTCTATCAAGGTGTTGTTGATCCGCTTGGCGGGATTAATTCGTTGTGGCCATTATTCGGTATCGGTAACCAAATTTTAGCGTCAATGGCTTTGATTCTAGGTACAGTGATTTTATTCAAAATGAAAAAAGAGAAGTATGTGTGGGTCACTATTGTCCCAACGATTTTCTTATTCATTACATCAATGACAGCGGGTTGGCAAAAGATTTTCCATGAAAATCCAAAAATTGGTTTCCTTGCGCAGGCAGATCGTTTTTCGAATGCGATTGCACGCGGTGAGGTACTTGCACCTGCTAAAACTGTTGCCGAAATGCAGACCATTGTGATGTCAAATCAGATCAATGCAGCTTTGTGTGCGTTCTTTATGATTGTGGCTGTTGTAATGGTAATTGCATCGATTGGAATTGTTCGTCGAGCTTTGGCAAGCCCAACACCGACAGTGAATGAAGCGCCAGCGGTTTATTCTGATGTTCCAATGACTGCAAATAGCATCAAAGGAGAATAAGCATGGATTTTAAAATTGCTCGACAGGGTGGTGCGGTGATTGTAAAGATCATCAAATTTACCATCATGTCACAGAAACATTTGATTTTTTCACCTAGCAATTGGTCTCGGATTGCGATTTTGTGGCAACGTTTACAACAGAGCTTTCGGTTGATGGTTGGTGTGCCAGATTATGAGACGTATCTAAAACATATGCAGACACATCATCCCGATCTGACACCGATGGATGCGAAGACGTTTTATCGTCATTGTATCGACGCGCGTTATCCATCTTCAGGTGGAAATATGAAGAAGTGTCCTTGCTAGAAATCTTTTGATTTCTTTGAAAAAAAAACAAAACAGTGTATGTTGAATCATGCACTGTTTTTATTTTGGGGAAAATATAATGTGGAGTACTGACAAAGCTGTTGTTCAGGAAGAAAAATTAAAAAATCGAGAACTTGAACAAGATATTCAAAGCTTTAGCCCTAAAATCGAAAGGTTTTTAGTTGAGATTAATCAACTCATTTTAGATAAGCCCCAGCAAACAAAATTGGCATTAAGCTGTTTGTTGGCAGGTGGCCATGTATTGTTTGAAGATTTACCAGGATTGGGTAAAACTACATTGGCTAGTGCCTTGGCTCGTTTAGCAGGTTTGCATTTCCAACGAATTCAATTTACCAACGATATGCTAGCGAGTGATGTCATCGGTATTAATATTTTTAATCAAAAAGAACATTTATTTGAGTTTAAAAAAGGCCCTATTTTTACGCAGATTTTATTGGCTGATGAAATTAATCGCTGTAGCCCAAAAACGCAGAGTGCGTTACTAGAAGCAATGGAAGAAGGAGCTGTTACCGTTGATGCTGTGAACTATGAATTACCGCAGCCTTTTTGGGTACTCGCAACACAAAATCCGTTATTCCAAAGTGGAACCTATGCATTACCTGAATCTCAATTAGACCGATTTTTGATGCGGCTATCACTGGGTTATCCTTCTCGCCAAGCAGAAAAATTGTTATTACAGCAAAACTCCCGTCAGTTTTTAATTCATCAGTTAGATGCTGTGTTTACGCAAGCAGATATTCTCCATTTAAGAGAGTTAGCAAAACAGGTTTATTTAAGTGATGCTGTGCTGAATTATATTTTAGATTTGGCGGCTGAAACCCGTAAACAAAGACATGGGCTTTCAACACGAGGTGTATTGGCGTTGAAAGCTGCAACTCAAGCTTATGCATTGGTTGAGGGGCGTGGATTTGTCACTAGTGATGATGTTCAATCTGTTTTTGTTGCTGTAGTTGCACACCGTTTGAGTCTTGGTGAAGTTGAAGCAAAACAGATTTTGCAGTCGGTTGAAGCCATGTAGTTGAGAGAAGGCACATGCAAAAAGGACTTAAGCAACAAGTTAGTCAATGGATTGCAAAGCGTTTTCAGGTGGATAGTGTTAAAACACTATTACAGAAAGATGTTTTAGTTTTTATTTACAAACAAGGTTTTCTCTATCTGATTCTGATTCTGATTACTTTTATCGCTGGAATTAACTACGGTAATAACTTGATTCTCGGTTTTTGCTTTTTATTAAGTGCGATTCTTTGTATTAGTTTTTATTTAACGTTTAAACAATTACATGACTTAAAAATTGAAATTGTCATGCCTGAGGTTGGTCAGGTTAATCAGCCATCAATTATTAGGTTAATGTTAAAACAACAAGATAAGACGGTACGATATTTACGGATAGAATCATCGCAACAAGAACAAATGATCTTTTTGAATCAAGTTCAACAAACTGTCGAACTTCCTGTTTTGCCTCAACAACGTGGCCTATATGAGTTTGGGGTGATCAAAGTCTATTCGACTTATCCTTTGGGTTTGGTCAGAGCTTGGACGTATTTATATCCTAAACAAAAAATATGGATTGCACCTAAAGCTCATGATTGGCAAAAGGAACATAAAAACCAGTCGACGTCAGCACATGATAGTTTGGATGAATTTAAAGAATTACGTGCTTTTCGACAGGGAGATTCCTACCAGAATGTGGCTTGGAAACAAGTTGCTCGAGGGCAAGGATTCTTTATTAAAATGTTTGAAGCTCAAGCGAACCATCAGCATTTGGAAATTGATTATCAACAGATTCCTGCACTAGGGCACGAGGAAAAGTTGAGCTTTATAATGGGCTTAGTTGAGCAATGTGAGCAGCTGGGTGATGACTATGCGTTAATTTTACCTCATGCACGATTAGAAAGTGGGCAAGGGTATTCACAATTGATTCAAGCAAAACTTTTATTAGCGCAGGCTTAATCATGACGAAGCAAATTTATTTCTGTGTATTGTCTACCTTAGCGCTAGTATTACTTGGCCAAGTTGCTTTCGCTCCAATCACTTTGAGTGGGGTGTGGGGGGTAATCTGGCTGATTTTGGTCTGGAGATACAACAAGCAAGTTATTACTCCGTTCCCAAAGCTAATATTGGTTTTATTTAGCTTGTTATCATTGGGGCTGATTTATATCAATTATCAGACTTTATTTGGGGTTGAAGCTGGGGTGGCTTTTCTCAGCACTTGTTTATTTGCAAAAAGCCTTGAAGCTAAAAATACACGCGATCTTTTGATTGTCTTCAACTTTGCTTTATTTGTCAGCGCAAGTTTGCTACTGCATAGTCAAGCATTTTGGATGGCAGTCATTGTATTTTTGACATTTGTAATGTGCTTGATGGGACTGTATCGAATACAAACAGCAGCATTTAGCCAAAGTCAATTATCTTCTGGACAACTTAAGCAAGATCTAAAGCAAATAGTTAAGTTCATTGGTATTGCTACACCATTTTTTATTTTACTATTTATTTTCTTTCCACGATTGCCACCGCTTTGGGCGATACCTATTCAGAACGACCGAGCGACAACTGGAATTAGTGACACAATGTCACCAGGTGATATTGCTCAGTTGTCTCAATCATCAGCTTTAGCATTTCGTGTGATTGCAGATATGTCTCAACTTCCTAATCGGCAACAGTTATATTGGCGAGCATTGGTACTAGATCAATATGATGGTCGTACTTGGACGAGTAGTTTTTTCAATCAGCAATTAAAGACAGCATCATCAGCATCTCGATATGTTGATTATCAATATCTACCAGCAGATGAACAATCTAATTGGATTATGGGATTAGAGTATTCGATTCCGCAGGAACGATATTTACAGCTTTATCAGGATGATAGTATTCGTCCAAGTAAATTGATTAAACGTAATCAACCAATACAAATGCAATGGTTAGGACGGACAACATCTGAACCCATTGTATTGTCAACAAAACAATTTGAATTAAATACTCGATATGGAAAAACTCAGGACCCAGAGGCACAACAATTAGCACATCAGCTTTTTGAGCAAAGTCAAAATCAACCTGAAGAATACATCCAAACTGTACTTAAATGGTATCGAAAAAATGGTTTTGTATATACCTTGACTCCCGGAACATTAGGAGGGGATCGAATTGATCAATTTTTATTTTCCAGTCGTAAGGGTTTCTGTGAACACTACGCCTCAAGTTTTGTGATGTTGATGCGTTTTGTTGGCATTCCTGCTCGTATTGTAACTGGTTATCAAGGGGGGCAGCTTGCGATCGATGGACAGAGTTGGGAGGTACGTCAACTCGATGCGCATGCATGGAGCGAAGTTTATATCGATGGTAAATGGAAAAGAATTGATCCAACAGCCATGATTGCTCCGCAACGGATTGATACGGGTATGCAAGATTATCTCGCTCAAGATCAGATGGTTTGGGGAGATGAGAGAGCGCAAGGGTGGCGATTGCAACAGTTCAAATTTCTAAAAAATGTTCGGATTTGGAGTGATTATTTAAGTTATCAATGGCAGAGTAAGGTTGTCGGTTACGATGTGAAAAAGCAAAAGAGTTGGTTATCTCGTTTAGGTTTAGATTCCACATATGGATATGTCATCATTCTAATCGTTGGTATTGGTAGTGTGCTATTGTTCTATGTCGGTTTTTATTGGTGGAGACAACGCCAACAACTAGCAGAATACCAGCGTCTAATTTTTAATTTTCAAAAACAGTTACCTACGCCGTTGCATAAGCGCCAAGCTGAAACCTTCCAAACATGGATGCAACGTTTAATGAATTCTGTTGAAGATCATAAATCATTCGAGCAAGTAATTGTGTTATATCAAAAAATTGTTTTTATAGAGAGTTACAGTCCAAGTGATAAGCAATTGTTTAAGAAGTTGCTTAAAGACTGTGCGATTGCGATAAAACGATCTCAAAAAAACTTGTGAACCTTCTGAAAAATGAATATGATGCTTTACATTCTAGGTGTATAGCTCAGTTGGTTAGAGCGCTACGTTGACATCGTAGAGGTCTCCAGTTCGAGTCTGGATATACCTACCAAAATTTTATACTTAATTATCAAGTAGTTAAGTCGCTAAAATTAAGGTAATTTAAGAGTTTTTAATGCTAAATTGGTCAGCTTGATGGTTTAAAATCGTCAAAATCTGCGTCAAAAACACCTTATTATTTCCGTTTTAGCACCAAAACGCCCCCAAGTTTAGACTTGGGTTTTGTGTTTGGTGCTGCTACGACACCAAGGTGGATTTATGCAAAAACCAGTGAAGCGCGGCAATGCTTGGCGTATTCAAGTACGCTATAAAAATCTTAGAGACAGTGTCACACGTGATACTGTACGAGAGTGTGAACAATGGGCTGCTATTCGTTTACTTGAAATGAAAGCTGAGTATGATCCTAAAAAAACTCAGATGCAAAAACCATATTTTTCATTCTTTGTCCTTTGTCAGAAATATTATGATGAAGTTGGATATAAGAAAAGAGGTAAATCCTTCATAAAGCAACAAATAAAAAGAGAAACATTTAAAAATTATTTTGGTGAACTTGCTGAAAAGTCAATTTATGAAATTAAACCTATTGACGTAAAAAAATGGCGAGATAAACGTTTAGAGAAAGTCGCACCTGGGACAGTACATCGACAAATGTGTTTATACACATCAGTTTTTAATTACGCCAAAAATGAACTTTTCTTGATTGAAGACAATCCATTCGCACAGGTCACTAAGCCAACTAAGCCTCCCGCCCGTAATCGACTAATAAGTCATAGTGAAATTGAAATCATACTTAAGGCGCTTAATTATAAAATTGGAACAAGGCCACAAACACCAAGACAGTATGTTGCGTGGACTTTTCTTTTTGCGATTGAAACTGCTATGAGAAAAGGGGAGATTCTAGGGATTACGTGTAACAATATCTATCCTGACTACATACATTTGCCAATCACAAAAAATGGTGATGCTCGTGATGTTCCCTTATCTAAAGAAGCCCTTGATCTTCTAAACCTTATCCCTTACATGGATAGAGTAAAATTAATTCCACATAATTCAAATTCATTTAGATTAATTTGGCAAAGAGCAATTGGGAAAACAGAATTGCATAATGTAGTTCATTTTCATGATACACGGCATGAAGCTATTACTCGATTTGTGAATAAACGCAAATTACCTGTGGAAATCTTGGCTAAAGTTACAGGACATAGGGATATTAAAACTCTGATTAATACATATTATAATCCGACCGCTTCAGACATTGCTAAAATGATGAACGCATCTTAAAGAAAATAGGGAGCAATTGCTCCCTTATTTCTTTCGATGTGCACCACGTCTACTGGTGACATTAAAATTCTCTAAAATTGGTATGACTTCTTTCGGATCGTAAAGATGTTTAGTATCAGTACCTCTGTTAAAAATTCTCAATTTTTCAATAAGTGCTTTGCGCGAGATACTGAATCTTTCTTGTAACCACGCTGCATCTACGCGGTTGGGTAGTTGCTCTGTTTTAAGTTCAATGACTTTCCCGACTTTTGGAATAGTATCATTTAGGAAAACTTGTGGAGGTTCATCAGATTCAATCACCATGACATATTTGTTTATAATTCCCATATTATTTCCAATTAGAAAATAGATTTAAAAATAGTTGCAGAGGGTCAGCAATACAACTAATCAGAAATTGACTTTAACAAATTAATTAAAAAAAAGATGAGATATGTTTAAAAAATCAAAAAAATACTTATTTTTTTATTGTATCAGTAAATAATCTTTTGTTCGTTGTTGGTAATAACAACGTCGACTGCTTAGCTCATTTAAAATAAATGAGCTAACGTATACTACTTTTTCTTTTAATCTATGGATTTTTTATAAAAAAAAGGATTTTTAGGGTCAGACAAAATAATATTTTTCTTATTATTAAAATCTATTCCTTCTTTTGAGAATTTAAATTCATTAACTTCTGATTCTAAAAACAGCTCTTTTCTAAAATAATCTTTAGTTTGATAAAGCTCTATCATTTTAAGTGTATTCTCAAGATAATTCATATCAATATTTTGTGATTTAAAAAATGATATAAGCACACTTCCAAGAAAAAATTTCTCATGATTCTCTTGCTTTCGATCTTTTATCTTCTGATCTCTTTGCTTATACGAATTATTCAAAGTTTTTTTAATTTCATTGTGTGCTTTTTGCTTAATTTCAGCTGGAATTTTTCTATTGTAATTTTTTAGCATCCTTAAGGCTATTTTTAATCTTTCATCAGTTTGAGAGAAAGGGTCTTCATATCCACTAAAATCAACAATGTCCTTTTCAATATCAGAGCGATCACTCTTTTTGATTAAGCAGATAGCGTCCATTACTTCTTCTAATCTGTTTAATTCTAAAACTTTATGATATTTATTCCTCAAATTTTTAATGTCTTCTTCTGTAAATTGATTTGCAGTTTTTGATCGAATCAATTGTAGTATTAACTCATCTGAATGAGTACGTTTTGCTATTTGCCTTAAGTATGTTTCAACACTTAAAATAATTTCATCTACTGTTAATCTAGCTCTAACCATTTTTTAAACCATCTGCATTTAAGAAAATGTTGGTATATCACAGAGTCTTAAAAAAAATCGACATATGTTGAGTTTTTCAAAAAAAACTACTCTTCTGTTAGTTTTTTTGGCTGTTAATGGTGGGACAGATAAAAAATCTTTTTTGCGAATGCAAAAAAGATTTTTTATATCTCGTTTCCGTGTCTTTTAAATTTCGCTTCGCTCTCTTTAAAAGACACTTCTCCTCGTGCTGCGCAGCACTTTTAGTTTTAAGTAATTGATTATTATATATTTTATGCGCTACTCATGTTTTAGATTTACTGTTTCTACATACAAAAAAACACACAACTAAATTATTGTTTTTATTATATAAATTGAAACTATGGGAGTGGTATTGTTCATGCGTTTTAATTTAAAAATATTTTTTTCATTTTTCTTCACGAAACGAATCATGAATTTTTAAAATTTTGTAGGATCCGATATTCCAGTTAAATTAATATCGGAAGTAAAAATGTATTATTTTCATTTAAGTCACAACGTTAAAGGTGATAATCAAATAAAATTGAGTGATGGTGATTCAAAGTATCGACTCTCAAAAAGTGCATATCACTATATTACGCGTACTTTATATTTTTCAAAGCATAAAAGTGAGATTGAAGAACTTGAATACTGTGCGTCTTATAATATGCCGATTTGGTCTGAAAACCATCCTGAAAAGTTTTGGTATGCAGCAGATCAATATACAAGTGAGACTAGACGAACCTCATCACATATTACAATCGCTTTGCCAAAAGAACTGGATAGAAATAAACGTATCGAATTATCTGAGAGACTGATGTATGAGTTTTGTGGTCAATATAAAATGCCATCAACAATCGCAATTCATAATCATGTGGCTGCGCTCGATGGGCAGTCAGAACAGCCACATTTACATTTATTATTTTCAGAAAAAAGTATGTTGGATAATATTCAACGTTCCCCAGAGCAGTTCTTTAAGCAATATCGTCAAAAAAATCCTGAAAAAGGAGGTGCATTAAAAATCACGGCTGATGTCCTTGGATTTGGTCGTAATATATTATTTCACTACCGAACAAAAACTGAAAAAATAATAAATGAATTTTTAGAAAAATATGCACCCACAAAAATTATAGAAATTCATGGTATGGAAATCGAAGTGAGCAGTGCAGTATCGTGCTTATCTAATGAAGATTATAATAAAAAACATGGAACCAATTTAAAAGATGTCCCACAAATTCCGAGGTCATTACTCTATAGCACTGATCCTGAAGATCAAGACAAGGTAGCAGAATATAGAAAGAACATTCGGGAAGTTCGTCAAAATAACCTATATGAACTTTATAAAAATGACTATGAGCTAGCGCTGGCGAAAAAACGTGAACAGGAAAATCAGAATAGGCCACAACTTGATCAATCTAAAAAATTTGATTTTGACTTCTAATATATCCTCATTAATAAACCAAAGATGATGACTGCTCACAAGCAAGCTCAATGGAATGTATTATTCCTCCTTCAGCCTTTAATTAAATCAGTTGATCTGTCTATATACTCTCTATGGACGGATCAACTGAATTGGTCTTAGCGCAATTTGACCAATTTCTTAAAGTAGTTTTCCATTTGCAATTGTTCAAGTGTGTGCCATTGATAACGCTCATGTCCTGCAAAATTTTGTTTGATATATACAATATGTTGAAGAATTCGCTTCTGATACTTTAACAGTTGTTGAATAAGCTGATCATCATAAGCAATATCTACCCGTTGTTGCCTCAGTGCTTGATAAAAGCAGCGGTAGTCCATATCCATATTTTTTAATATTTCCTTGGATGCCGCAGGGTGGAGTGGCTGGCTTAATCCTTCTACTGAATAAGATTCACGCGTGACAAAGTCGGGGCGTAGACGGGATTCCTTTGCCACTTTTAATGTTGGTTCAAATCTATTTGATCTAACCTTAATATTTTGAAATGCCTGTTGAATCGAATTAATTAGTGTACTCGGATGAACAGTATGTGCTGGTGCTGGCTTTTGTAATCTTGGTGCAGCGACTGGAGCAGAAATGGGTGATTTCTCTTTAGCCTGATGATCTTGTTGACTGTCGACTTTGATGAGTTGTTTGAGTTTCTTATAGTTAATCGTATAGAAATTGGTTTGCAGCCATTTATTCTGTGCTAACTTTTCAATCACTAAAATTCCAGTCCGTTTTAATTTGGCCACAATTCTTTTAATCGTTGAGATGCTATACACACCGAGCGTGGTTTGCCACTGTTCATAACTATGGAACCAATATTTTTTTCCATTAAAGGTTTTTCCTTCGTTATTTTCTAGAAAGTAATGCAGCTTCTGTAAAAAATTGGCGGCAGCCACGCCAAACGCTTTGGCAAGCGTTGGCGAAGCAATCAGAGGATAGTCTCCAGTAATGAGGAGTTTATTATTCTTATTGGTCTTGGACATGATTCGCCCCACGTAGAACACGTTGTGCACGTTCAATCATCTTGTGACGTTGATGTGTACGAAATGCCCAGAGCGACGATAAATTGTTATTTTGATTGAGCTTTGCAACTTCAAGAATTTGCTCATCATTCATTTCATGCATGCATTGACGAATAATTTGATGCGCTTGCTCAAGCTCGTTGAGTAAGGAGTTTGCAGTGTCAACAGCAATATAAAGATTGGCGAGTGTTTGACGTTGAGGATTTGAAATTGATTTGCCAAGTTCAACAATCAGTTGCGAGGCTTGTTTTTTAGGTGTGCAAGTGTTTGCACCATGAAGAATTGCGTTCATAGTCGTTTCTCAGTGATAAGTTTAAATACTTACCAACATCACTTTCCTACGGTGATGGTGGCAGCTTAACAAGGGTAGGAAATACCGATCACTGAGTTCGGCCAGCACAAGGCTGCCCTGTCAAGCTGCCAAAACGACTGCTAAACAGTAGGCAAAAAAATAGCCGCTAGTGCGACATTTTATTTTGCACTCAGTGATATTATCAGGTTTCCTACGCCTGAACACAGATTTTGCTGTGTCCAATTAGCTTAACTGGGTATCGCTTAAGCTGTCAACGCTGTGATTGGATCTTTTTACATATCTTAACATTAATTAATTTATTGATTCTGCTGAAGATATTTTTAATTTCTGACGGCTAGAAAATTGGGTGTGAACCATGTTTATAGTGGCGTATTGAGCACAAACTTTAATGTTTGCTGTGTTTTTAAAAGAAGTGATGAAAATGATGATCAGAATTTCTAATCCATCAAATCGAGGCTGATTCGCTAAAAGAATGAGTTAAATAAATCATCGATTGTTCAGGGCTTCAACTACCGTTAAGACTTTTTCTAAGCCTTCTCTGGTTTGAATTTGCTGAATGGGGACACCATTGGTTGCAGTATTGAATGCATTCATAAAATAATCAATCCATTCCGAGTCACCGCCCGTGAGTGCTGATAAGCTTTGATAAAGGCGAATCACTAATAATCCAGCTTCACCTTGTGCAGAAGTGGGTTCTAATACAGCTGAGAATTCGATTTGGTTCATTGACGCGAGATCGAGACCCATCACAGCAGCGAGTTGTGTTTGGCTAAGACCGAGTAAATCCGCAGTTTTCAATACGGCTTCTGCTAAAATCGATGCTGTACTGGCTGAGTTCATCCATGCGACCTGCTGAGCTTTGCTGATTATTTATTCTATCGCATTTAATAGGATATTACTGAAGAAGAGGGGAACTTCAGTTTGATCGCTTTAAATCAGCCTGAGTAAATCGCAACCTTCTCATTAATAGCTCATTAGGCATTAATTCATCTCAATACTTCGAATGTAAAAGCTGAACTGATCCTGTTTTAATTCTTTATTTTATTGTTTTATTTTAATAGAGAACAACAGTCCATTTTAGCCTCATCCATCAAAGCAAAATGAGCCGATCGATTGGACTAATTTGACCTCATGGGAAAAATCAAAGACTTAATGCGATTACATTTGGCGAATCTAATTGTCTAGATTTTAGCGCTTTGTAAAATTGACTAAAGCGCAGGATAAAATTAATATGGGCTCGCTGGCCTACATTGCCAGCGGGTTTTGACAGGCCCTTTGTAAACAAAGAAAGAGTACAAAGTTTGACTTTGTATTCTGCTGTACCCACTCGTCCCTCTTTTCTCTATGGTAGGGCGGAAGGGGGACGTCTTTGTGCGTGCTGGTTTCTTTGTTTACCAGTCTGTCAACCCTCTTTCGTTCTGCCACCATCAATTGACAGTGATTTGGTAGAACCTTTATTTAAACAAAGGAGTTACCGCTCATGGTGCATTTAACTTTTCATATTTTAGCCTCACCCCATGTTCAACCTTGTTGTGCTTTGCAACGAGGGCGATACGGCTAATTTTTATTATTCGTCTGTATTCAAACAACACTTTTACAAGAACAATCCAACGGTGGATGGCTAAGTCACGCCTATAAAAATAAACCTTTTTATATCTGCTGGTGATTGTGCATTGCATTGAACATGCGGGAAACAACCATGACTGAATTAAGCAAACCCAAAATCATACCCATTGAACACCGTCCACAAAAATCTAAGCTCTTTATAAAATGTGTGGTCTTACCCATCGTGATCTTTCTTATCGTTGCCAAAATCTTCTCTTTTGGTGCTTTCGGTTACATCTTCTTTGGCTTTGACCTGTTCTGGTTTGTGATCCTTTACTACCTTTATGAATATGGAAATACCTACTTTGACGGAATGACTGAACAACTCAAACGTCAAGGAGAAACTTTTAATTATCAAAACCGTGGTGTTTGGATTAACAGCCAAGATAAAACCATTATTCTATTTGATCAGCCAGATCAACGCCTCGTCAAATATCCCTTTGATTACATCACCTCCGTTGGACACTACAACTTAGTCGAAGATAACTTTAGAACCACGACCACTGTGATCAGCAATCCAATGATGGGAACACATGTCAACCAACAGGTTCATCGCACACCGATGAAACGAGAGTTTCAAGTCAATATCGGTACACGAGATCCGTTCAAACCGAATTACAGCCTAAAAGTCCTATTTCCTTGGCGTAGTCCACAAATGGCCAGTGAAATCCGTCAGCTACTATCAGCAGATCATTATCAATAACTGATGTTAAATGATTAAAAATAAATAAGTATTTTACACGAGCATTTCTTGCGGGCAGCAAAGCCCGTAGGTGATGCGAGGATTATTAAAATGAAATTTCGATTTAAACCTCTACTGATTAGCAGTATGACCTTGTTGATGATGCAGACTGTGACGGCTCAACCCCTGTCTACATCTAAGCCATTCACTTTAGAGCAGGGCTTAACTTGTCTGGATTGGGCTAAGAAAGAACAATCTATGAGTAACCGCTTAGCCTTGATGGGCACCGAAATGAAATGGCCTTCTGGAATCAAGTCATTACAGCAACAATTTCAACAGCAGTACCGCAAACAAAAGAGCAGCGTCATCAATGATCCTGATGATGAAAATTTCTGTGAAGATTGTCCTGAAACAGAAGTTTATTTACCCAATAGCAAAAGCAATCCCATCAAAAGAATTGAAACCTTAGTACACGTCAGTGTTGCAGGGGCAAGAACCGCGATCTATCGTGCTGATGACATTAATAACACCAAACAAAAGATTGAGGATGGATTAAATATTCAATTTAGCCGCTATAGCGGACAACAATTGAAAAGCTTTAAACAGCAGTGGGATAAAGCTTCAATGCATGATGATCAAAACAGAAGCAAAACCCACAAAGTCTTCCAACAATATCCACATTTAAAGGTCTTTGATGGAGAGGTTTTCCATAATCAAAAGGTCTATACCCCCAAACAAATTTATATCTATAGCCAGCCCTATAAACGAGATGTATCTGATCCGAATGACATGATTGCTTTTATTAGCCTTTATGACAATCCAGTAAATCCATCACAACACATCTTACAGTGTGGCTTTATTGACAATGTGTTTTAACAACTAAATTAAGAGTCTATTCAAATGAAAAAATTAATATTTGCAGGATTATGTTTAAGTCTTTCAACCTTGGCTAGTGCAGGTGTAAAAGAAAGTTTAGTTGGTAAACGACTAGTCTTAGATTTACCCGATGTAGAATGTGCAGGCTTGTCCTTTTCCAAGAATGGAAAAGATGCTGCAATGTATGCAGAAATAGGGCGATGCCAAGACCCATTACCATTAAGAGTAAGATGGTTAGATGACAAGACCTTCATTCTGATTGAGAAAGTACGAACAAATAATATTTCTCCACCACGTACTTATTTATACCGAGTAAAAAGTTACCAGAAAAATGGTGTTGAATTGACGAATATCTCGACAGGCTGGGGAGATCATAAAGATACGACCATCAGTTATTATTTTAAATAAAGAGAAGGATTGGCAGCTTAGAGAATTCGTTAAAAACAATGGATCAACGATAAATTAAAGGTTTAAAACAATGAACTACTACGCAGAGGACCCCTTCTAGGTAATGTGACCTAGGAGGCAATATGAAAAAGCTGAAATTTCAGTACCTACAACCTGAAAATACTCATCCTAATGACGGTATACCAGAACGATATCCTCATCTGAGAAATGTGTATCATAAAAAGTTCAGCACACGTCAAGAGCGTAGTTTTTATTTTCTTCATTTGATTGAATATAAGAACTATCCTTTAAAACTTCGTGTTGCACGAGGTACGGGCTTGCCTGAAGAATGGGATGACCTACCTGCTTATGTCTATAAAGTTGCGAAAAGTTGGAAGCATAATTCTAGAAGACGAAAGCAATATTATATTTGATACTGGTGATTTTTATTTGGAATAATTGGAACTCGTCACATTTTACAGAATAGACCTTATACTCGGCATGTGACTAAAATTTGTAAGATATGTTATTCAAACCAACAAGTTTTAATTTTGACATGCTACAAAAAATATGATGAAATTTAATTAAATATTAGGTGTTTAAAATAGAATGTGAAATCATATTTGATATTTATATCAATTTGAAAATTATGTATAGAATCAGATAGCAGTAATTAAAGTACTAGTTATATGGCGATAATATATTCTGAAATATAATGCATGAATTGGAGTAATGGGTTCACATCTTTTTTGATAGATCAAATATTTTAAATGGGTATTAAAGTATCCTCTTCAAGTAGCCAAATTGGATTCTCTTATTTTTATAAGAAGTTGCTTTTTATCTGCTTCACTGAGATTTAAGTATACAAAAAAATTAAGTTAGATTGAATGAATTTAACAAGCAGATCTATAACTATTAACAATAGCATGACCAGAAAATATTGTAAATAATTTTAGCTGGTGCATTTTCTGGGTAGACAAGACTTTTATCTACTTTGTAAAAATCTCCGTAACTAACTAAGTAAAAAAAGTTGCTATCAATATTTAAAACTACAGCATGTATAAAATTAAATTCAGAATAATTTAATCCATCTTTATGAAGTTTAAATACGACACGTGTTCCAATAGAAATACTATTTACAGAAAATTTAATATAACCGCCACATTTTTTACATACCCAGTTTTTCACATGTAATATAAAATCCTATATAACTAAAAATTTTAAATAAAATTAATTGTCATAGAATAATTACTATGACAAAGATCTTAAAAAAAGCCCTGTAACTGGGAAATACAGGGTTACATACAGGGCTTTAAACTATGATTAAGTTTTAAAAATGCGCTGATTGCGCATATTTATAATAGCATAAAATTTATCTTCTGCAATGTAAAAATATATATTAATTGATTTTTTTGAAAATTTTTTATTATTCAATTGGTTAAGGTTTGTAAAGGGGTTATTTTATTACTTTTATTTCATAACTTAATGTTTGGCAAAGTGTTCTCTCATGAAATTTTTTTAAATTTCCAATTGAAAAAATGGGGGTGTATAAAATATTCCAAGTATGTTCTAATTGAGGGATAGTAACTTTGTAAGTAAAAACTTTAGTTTCATTTGGTTGAATCATTAGAGTCATTTCATCATTTAAACAAATAAAATTTTGGTTGGACTCAAACATTACATTATACTGATTTTGAAGTTTTATGTTTGGTTGACAATTATGATAATACTCATAAGCTTCTGTATTGTTTGAGTTTTTAATTTTAACCTCAAAATAAAGATTAGCAGGTTCTGAATCACTTGATGGTGGAATTAGTATATTCTGATCTTTGGCTACTACAGACAGAGTTTTTCGTTCTAAAGGCTGTAACGTTATCTTAATATTCTCACAAATATTTTCTTTCATACCCTGAGATTTAATGTAATAGATCACATCATCATCATCGTCACCTTCAGAAGGCAATGGAGTTGTAAAAGGGGGGACTATCTCACCTGAAGATGGAGCTGGTAATGAACCCGTCCCAGAACCGCCCTTAGTAGCTCCAACAGAAAAATTAATATTTTCACCGCATCCATAAAGAGGATATAAAAAAAATAATATTAAAAGATTAAAAATTTTCATTCAGCATTACTATAATATATTAAATTTATATATATTGTTATTTAGAAAAAAATAATATGTCAAGTATTAAAGAGATTTTGAAATAAAAATTTAATTTTTATTTCAAAATCTCTTTAATTGAAACTAGGCTAGGAAAAACAGCTACTAAGGCAAACACCTCAAAGAAATCCAACACACGGCTAAACAATGATTATATGGACAAGTACCTATATAAAATCAGGAGTTTATCGAGAATACATCTGCTAAAATAAAGCAATTTAGAGAGATAGCAAATGTTATGACAAGCTAAAGTAGGGCTATGAAAATTTAGTTGCTTTAGCTTGTATATTTATTTGGCTACCAACGTGAAATTCCAAAAACGTTACTCAATTGTTGTCTGATTGGTAATTTTCGTAGTATTCATATACACCAAACTTAAATCGATTAGTTGCATCTTTCCGACCTTCGTCTTCTTTACAACATTCGATCGCTTTAGATAAGATCTTATCTGATGCATTTTCCCAAATTTGATAGGAAAATTCTTTTAATATATTAATGGATTTATCAGTCAGTTCATCAGCATAAACAGCTTGTTCAAGAAATTTATTTTCTTTTTTTGTAACATTTGCAATGCCTGCTGATAGAAAATCACATGCATTAGAGGTAAATATTTTATTTATTTCTGAACTTTCAGGAGAAGGAGTAAAACTGTTTGTATTTAAAATTACATAATCATCTTCCTCGAAAAGTATACCAAGCCTTTTTAGTTCTAAAAGAATAGATCTAGGATGTCTTTCTAAAGATATCTCTTTGACAAGATTTTCAAAACTATTCGAGCTATTTGAAAATGGTATTTTGTATGATAGTTTTTTGATAAGCCACAGTCCTATTACTCTTGCTGGCACGCTTACTGAAGTATCTCGTCGGTAGAGTGACATGGTTGTGTGCCCGTCATTTTGTTGACGAAACATACTAACATCACGGCGAGGAAGACCTGATAGAAGACTGATCGAAGAATCAGTTTTCTTTTGTGGAATGCTTTCTAGCTCTTTAATAGCTTGATTATAAAAAAGAATACGTAAACTCGAAGAGAATTCATTATATCCAATACCACACTTTATTAACCAGCCTGCTAAAATTTCCATAATTTGTAAAACACTATCAAGCGTCTCTTCATTTGAATTAATTTTAGAAAGTTTAGCGTTTTGACCAAATTGTGCAATTGAGCTTACAGTATTTTTAAAATTTTCTTTCATTTTCTCTGCAACAATATAATTTACATATAACCCTGTACAGATCATTATATCATATAGGTAATTATTATTATTATTGTTATGTAAATCATACTTATAGCTAAATTTTTTTTAAGTAAAAACTTACGTTTACAAAATAAATGCGTAAAAAGCGCATTTATAGTTGAAAAATGCGCAAAATGTAAATTATATTTGTCTTTAATTGTGATAGATGTCACATTTAACGGTGGATAATATGAATAAAGCTTACAAAGTTATATGGAATGCTTCTTTAGGGGCGTGGGTTGCTGTCTCAGAACTGACCAAAAGAGCAAAAAAAACGAAATCTTTAAGAATTACAGTATCAATACCATTGCTGCTACTTTCTTTTAGTAATCAAGCAAGTACTTTTAATACTGATGGTGGTAGTGGTTGTGTCGGTGGAACCTCAACAATTGTTTATAAAACAAATCCTGGTACGCCAACAGGGCAAGCTATTGACGGATCGGGGAATTATTCAGCTGTAGCTGGTTGTGGATCAGATGGGAATGGTTATTTAGGCGTTACAGCATTTGGCTCATTTGCTGAAGCAACTGGTGCTGGTGCTTCTGCTTTTGGAAATCAGGCATTAGCCACTACTTTTGCAACAGCTATTGGTGTTGAGAGTAAAGCCACAGAACAAGGTGCAGTTGCTATTGGTGCAGGTAGTTTGGGCAGTGGTTCAAATTCTGTATCTATTGGTCGAGATAGCATCGCATCTGGAGCTAATGCTAGTGCATTAGGTTCTGGTTCTTTAGCCAATAAAACGAATGCAACAGCTGTTGGAATAGATGCAAAAGCAACTGGTACAAATTCTTTAGCACTCAGTTTTGCTCAAGCATCTGCTGATTTTTCTTCAGCAATAGGTGCGAATGCTCAAGCAACTGCAATTAGCGCGACTGCTCTGGGCCACGCTGCCATAGCTAGTGCTGTAAATTCTGTTGCAATTGGGAAAGACTCTAAAGCAAATGCCGCAGATACAATTGTTTTAGGACAGGCTGCAAATGCATCAATTCTAGCTACAAATGCGATGGTAATAGGTAAAGGTGCACAAGCAATTGGTCAGAATAATATTAGTTTTGGTGTTGGTTCTAAAACTGGAAATGTTACCTCAGGAGTTGCAGATGCTTTACCTTTAGGTGGGGGGTCCCAAATTGCCATAGGTACAGGGGCTGCTACGGATACCGCTGGTTCAATAGCAATTGGTTATAATGCTTTAACAGGACTAAATAATAATTTTGGTTTAGCATTGGGTGGATATGCTCAAGCAACAGGTAATAGTGCTGTTGCAATTGGTCGTAGATCAGAATCAACAGGTCAAAATAGTACAGCAATTGGAGGTCGTGAAACAAAGGCAACAGCAGGTGGAGCTACAGCGATTGGTTCAAATGCTCAAGCAACGGGTTTTGAATCTTTAGCCATAGGTGCAGGTAAGGGGGATGGTACTTCTGTCACTAGTACAATTTCTTCAGGAAGACAATCTGTTTCAGTAGGTGCAAATTCAAAAGCAACAAATTCTTCAGCTGTAGCAGTAGGTACAAATGCTAATAGCACCGGTGAGAATGGTATTGCAATAGGTACTGGTGCTCAAGCAACAGCAAAAGATACTATTAGTATCGGTACTGGCAATGTGGTTACAGGACAAGGATCTGGTGCAATTGGTGATCCAACAACAATTAATGGAACCGGAACATACAGTGTTGGTAACAACAACGGAACAATTGATGCTAATAACAGCGGTGTATTTGGTAATGATAATACTATCACTGGCACACTGGATTCTGTACGAATTGTAGGTAATACAAATACAGTAACAGCAAGCTCAGTTTCAGTAATGGGTAACAACTCCACAGTTAACGGAGAGAGTGGATTAAGTTTTGGTAATAATAACTTAGTCACAGGAGCAGCTGGTGTTGCTATTGGTAATAACGCTCAATCGATTAACGGTGGAGCTATAGCAATAGGTGAAAATGCGTATGCTGAAAGTAGTTTATTGAATGGTGTACCTCAAGTTTCCGTAGCTGTGGGTTTTGATTCAATAGCTAAAGGTGAAGATGCAGGTGCTTTTGGTACGAGAGCAGTCGCAAATGCTAATTATGCAACAGCTCTTGGTAATTATGCTAATGCATCTGCTCGTAATGCTATTGCTGCTGGTAATTCAGCTTCAGCTTCTGGTATAGGAGCTTCTTCATTCGGTAACTTTACAAATGCAACTGGGTCAAATTCTGTAGCTATTGGTAGTGGTGGTCAACCTGGGACGTTTGAGGGGGCACAAGCATTAGCAGATGGAGCAACTGCTATAGGGGGTAATACCATTAAAGCAGCACTTGCTTCAGGTGTTAACTCAACTGCAATTAGCGGTGAATCTGTAGCAAGTGCTGAAAATGCTATAGCTATAGGAACAGGTGCACAAGCGACAAAAGTGAATTCTGTAGCCTTAGGAAGTGATTCTTCCACTGCAACTGACGCTACTCAACAATCTTCAGCTACCTTGAATGGTCTAACCTATGGCACATTTGCAGGTCAAGTCACTGATCCTGGGATGCAGGTTTCTGTTGGTTCTGTTGGTAGTGAGCGCCAAATTAAGAATGTAGGTTCAGGTGAAATTTCCGCTACTAGTACAGATGCCATTAATGGTAGTCAACTTTATGCTACGAATGCAGTGTTAGGAAATGTATCGAATAGTATAGAGACTACATTGGGGGGTAACGCAACTTTAAACCCTGATGGCGCAATTACAATGACTGATATTGGAGGTACTGGTCAAAACACCATACATGACGCAATTCTAGCATCGCAAGAAGAAGTTGCAGCAGGTACTAACGTATCAAGCGTAACCTCAGCGACAGGT
>NZ_JBICJJ010000005.1:0-392 GCF_043102985.1 Acinetobacter sp. YQ_14
ATTAAATAACAAGAGATGTTGAATAATATATTTCGCGCATTAGATCAATTAGGCATCACCCCACAAAAACGTGCCATCCATATTCAATTTTCCAATCCCATATTAAATGCTCAGGTCTTTTTACAACGTATAGATGGGCAACATGAAATCAATCAAGGCATCCGTGCAGAACTGATTTGCTTATCCACTGATGCTACCATTCCATTAAAACAATTCATTGGTAGCCAAGTCGCGGTTGACCAAGTCACCGACTCAGGACAACTGTTCCGTACCACAGGTATTATTACTCAAGCCCTACAAGGCCAATCCGATGGTAGTTTAAGCCTCTATAAACTCACACTTGAAGACCCCTCCACACTTTGGAAAAAACGCCGCAATAGCCGTGTGTTTAT
>NZ_JBICJJ010000006.1:0-60866 GCF_043102985.1 Acinetobacter sp. YQ_14
ATTCCTCAACGCTTGCAACCCCCTTTTTTATTTTTTATTACCGAGTGCATGTTTTTTGAACTGATTAGTTATTTTTTATATCCTTCCAATGTGATTAAGAACTTTTTTTAAACAATTAAGTCCAGTAGAATATGTCTCTTGCTTCACATTTTTTGGTTTTTTTGATTGAAAATACGGTTTGTTCATAAAACGGCGCAGCTTTTGATACTTGTAGTTGTCATAACTACGAGTGGGCTTTGTTACGCCATTTCAAACCATAGCTTTTATGAGTTGGCATTAACAATATTAAGTTATAGTAAATGGCCTAATACAACACGACCAACTATTTGTGTTATTGATAATCCAGAAGCGACTAATCAATTTCAAGCAAGTGTGAAAGAACTATCTTATGATTATCAAGTGCAGGCAGTGAGCGCCAAAGAGTTTTCTAAGACTCAATGTCATGTTGCTTATTTCTCCACAACATCGCCTCAGCAACAACAAAATTTAATTCAGTCTTACCCTTCTCGATTTTTATTATCATTAAGTACTAATAACTCTACTTGTGAAATCGGAAGTATTTTTTGTCTTTACAATAAAAAGACCTTTTCTACTTTTAAAGTAAATTTAGATGCTTTGAGTTACTCCAAGGTTCATATCGACCCTCGCGTCTTAATTTTGGCGAAGAACACGGAGTAGTTAAAGTGATTTCAAATTTATATCAATCTACTTCATTACATGCATTATTCCGTAAATCTCAATTTACGATTTTCGCAATTACCTTTGTAATTTGTTCATGCACTTTTGCCACGATTTCCATGTTTACGATGGAAACTTATGCAAAACAGAATCTTAAATTGCTGAGTCAAACTGTGCTTGAGCGTATTCAACCAGCAGTCGTCTTTAAAGATAAAGGCGCGATTGATCAAATTTTGGATGACTACACAAGAGAACATGCAATTCGAAGTATCCACGTCTACGATCCGCAACAACAGTTATTAGCAGAAAGTACAAAGAAGATTGCAAACACTTCTTTTTTACAGGATTTACTCGACAAATGGTTTTTGCATGATCCTGTTAAACTTATGATTGTTCACCATAAGAAAAAAGTTGGAGAACTTGTTCTATATGGTAGTTCTGAAAATATTTTACATTTTCTTAAAACCATTATTATTGGTTTAGCTATTTCCATGTTCTTTATTGTGATTGCATTATTATGGTCGGTAAATTTAACTTATCGCCAGATTATGCAAGCAATTAAGCCACTCACGCATATTGCCCAATTAGTCAGCGATCAAAAAGCTTATAATTTACGCTTTCCAAATAATCATATTAAAGAGTTCCAAAATTTAAATACTGTATTTAATGAATTATTAGAAGAAATTCAAATCTGGAATAACAACTTACAAAAGGAAAATCGCCAGCTTTCTTTTCAAGCACACCATGATCAGCTAACAAGTCTACCAAATCGGCATTATTTTTATGAAGAATTACTCAATATTTTTGAAAACCCTCTATTTCGTCACAATTCTGCGTTAATATTCATCGACAATAATAAGTTTAAGCTTATTAATGACCAGTTTGGACATTTAGCTGGAGATGCTGTGTTACGTGAAATGGCTCAGCGTTTAAAGTTATCTGTTCGACAGGAAGATTTTATTGCTCGATTGGGTGGAGATGAGTTTGCGATTATTTTGCATGCAATTCACCATGCTGACCATTTGAAAGCTATTGCTGAGGGGCTACTTGCAAGCAGCGTAGAACCTTTAAATTTTAACGGTGAAATTATTCATTTTGGTTTTAGTCTGGGTATTGCGTTCTCCCAATTTGCAGAAAATCCAGAAGATTTGGTAATGCAAGCCGATCAAGCAATGTATAAAGCAAAGAATTTAAATCCACATTGGTTTTTATATAAACCAGAAATTTAGGACATGTTATGCGCACTCATACCATTAAAATTTCATTTATTGCGTTACTCTGCCTAACATTGGCTGGATGTTTGAGTTTTGGTCCACTTAAGTACCGTCAAGTTAAAATGTTAAAAAAAGAAGGCTTTGTTTTAACGGATGAGGGCTGGAGCCTTGGTTTACCAGAGCGCCTATTATTCGACTTTAATAAATCAGATATTAAGCCAGAGCATGGTAAAGAAATTACTCGCCTAGCAAAACAGCTAGAAAAATATGATTTAGAGAAATTAAAAATCGTCGGGCATACTGACGATATTGGTAATCCTGAATACAATCAGAAACTATCTGAAGAACGTGCTCAGAGTGTTGCTTCTATTTTTGTTAATGAAGGGTTTAGACCAAATAATCTAACTGTAATTGGGCGTGGTTCTAAACAACCATTTGTTCCAAACACAAGTGACGAGAATCGTGCAAATAACCGTCGCGTTGCTGTGATTATCATTCCATAAAATGATTAATAAATAAAAAGGCCAACAATAAAGTTGGCCTTTTTTTATTTTAGCTCAATAATATCAATCGTTGGAGGCACTCTAAATCGAAAAGGAACGCCAACCATGCCTGTACCCACCGTGACAAATACATCTGCATGTTCATGGATATAAAATCCTTTTTTATGCCCTAATATCGAAACTTTCTTCATGATGTAATTGGTAATCCACGGTAATTCAATTTGTCCGCCATGTGTATGTCCTGACAGCATTAACGGACGCATGGGTAACTCTGGAACCATGTCTACAGTATCTGGATTATGTGACAAAATCAGCCACGGTTTATCTTGTGGCAGCTCTGGTAAGAAACGCATATTCGCCTTACCTGCCCATAAGTCACCAATACCCACTAAACGAAACTCATCAAAATCAACAATCTTGCCTTCGATATCAATCACATTATTTTGGCTTAATGCTTCATTTAATAACGCTTGAATCGGTGGTCCAGGATATTGCTCATCATGGTTTCCTGGTACTGAATAAACAGGAGCTTCAATCTGTTTCAATACTGCAAGCTCATGCACTAACCGATTCTCAGGTTCGTATGTCCAATCGCCCGCCACAACCACAAGATCAGGTTTCTCCTGATTCAGCTTTCTAACAATCGTTTTTAACTGTCGCTCATGTCCTGAAAACAATCCAACATGCATATCAGCCACAACAGCCACTTTCACAGGCTTGCTAAATTCACGATGCGGATTCAAACGATATTGATGATGTTTGACGTGAACCGTATGTGGTTCAATAAAGCGGGCGTAAATTAAAAGACTACTTAATAGAAATACAAACGTAGTTTGATGTATGCTGTAGTAACCAATCCACCCTGCATATAAACTAAAAAACCAGAGTGGAATAAGTAAATAAGAGAGATAAAAAGCCAATAAGTGCACAAAAGCTTTAAAAGGATGAATTGTCTCTGTACGTGACTGATGCACCCAAGCCTGTATAAATGCCCAGAGTGCTAGAACTGCGAAAATCGAATAGAAAATCAAAACTGATGTATCTGAATCAAGCATTACAGATCTCATTAACCTCATCTAGGGACAGATATCGCATCTCATATTTATATTTTTAGATGAAATGTTATACTCAAGCCCAACTTTTAATCAGTAACAATTATGACGCAATTTTCTCGCATAAATAGCAAACATACAGAAATAAGTACAACTACTTACAATAAAAGTATGCTTGCGATTTATTGCAGTATTGCGATCACTGTGACGGGCTGTAGTACGTTACCAAAGCACACAATTGAACCAACATCGCAGCCCACCTTACAGATCAACACTGCTGATACAACGTTAGCGCAAGTAATTCAACCTTTACAGCAACAACATCCAAACCTGACAGGCTATCATGTTTTATATGAGCCATTGGAGGCTTTGGCTGCTCGTTTGCGTTTAATTGATAAAGCTGAGAAAACCTTAGATCTTCAATACTATATTTGGGATAACGATAAAGTTGGAGCACTTGCACTACATGCATTGATTGGTGCGGCTGACCGTGGTGTGAAAGTACGACTTTTAATTGATGATAATAATGCAAAACATACCGAAGGTATTTTCTTAGCTTTAGCTCAACACCCTAATATTGAAGTCAAATTATTCAACCCTTATCGCTTTCGCAAATACCGCGCAATCGATATGGTTTTAGATTTAAAACGTATTAATCGACGTATGCATAATAAAAGTTTTATTGCAGATCATCAGGTTGCACTGATCGGTGGTCGTAATATGACGAATCAATACTATAACGTTAGTGATAATTATCAATTTTCAGATGTTGATGTCATGCTGTTTGGAACGGCGGTAAATGACATTTCCAAGTCTTTTGATGATTATTGGAATCATGAATATGCCTATGATGTTCGTGAAATTGTTAATCCAAAATCTCATCGTCTCAGCTATGAAAGTTTAAAACAACAGCTTGATGATCACTATAAAAAAGTCACTGTACAAAACTATTTGGATTTAACTGATCGTTCGCAATCAATCGATGCATTGATCAATCGAGACATTTCATTAGATTGGGTTAAAGCGGAAGTTGTTAAAGACTCACCCGATAAAATCAAGTCTAAAGCAAAAAAGCAAGAACATCTTAATTTCCAACTGATCAATCACTTAGAACAACCTGAGAAAAATATTGATCTTATTTCAGCTTATTTTGTTCCTGAAAAAAAAGGGGCAAAAATCTTAGGTGATCTAGCTCAAGATGGCGTGAAAGTTAGAGTATTAACCAACTCTTTTAAAGCCAATGACGTTGCAGTAGTACATGCTTTCTATGGTAAATATCGAAAGGAGCTTTTAGAGCAAGGAGTCCAACTTTATGAATTCTTACCTGCCTTAGATAAAGATGACCTCGACAAACATACTGAAGATTTAGCCAAAAAAGCCAAAGTTAATATTAAAGGTCTTAGCCGATCAAGTTTACATGCAAAGCTAATGGCGCTGGATGAAAAGCAAGTTTTTATCGGGTCATTTAATTTTGATCCACGTTCAGCTTATTTAAATACTGAAATTGGTGTTTTACTTGATAGCCCGCCTTTGGCTCAAGCTGTGCACGCAACCATGGATCAAAATCTCAGTAAATATGCCTATAAACTTGTTCTAAATGCGAATAAGAAAATCACATGGCAACGCCAAACACCTCAAGGTCCTGTTGTTTACACAAAAGAACCTCGGATGAAATGGTGGCAAAAAGCTGGGGTTAAAGTTTTGTCTTGGCTACCTATCGAAGGTTTTATGTAGCATCAGGTGGGATGTTTAAAACCTTTTGTTGTAACTCTAAAAGTCCCGCACGCATTTGACGATCAACTTCTTTGGTTAAGGTATCAACTGTATGTCCTTCTACAGGAATAGCAGGTAATGTCATTAAATGTGCAGTGACTTTCGGCATTTCTAAAACACGTTGCACATGCTCCGCAAAAGACATTTCACCGATAAAAGGTGCAACCATATCAAGTTCGCCATGTTGATTGACATAGCAAATCACACAAATCTGAACAGGTCGCTGCGCTTCAATCGCAGCACCTAATAATCGACCATGTACTTTTTTAACCTTATGACCATCTGTGGTCGTTGCTTCAGGAAAAAATAGTACTGGAATATCTTGTTTTAAAAACTCAGTAATTTGTTCACGAATCCGAATTGAATCCCCTGAACCTCGCTTAATGAAAAGCGTACCACCACCTTTCGCTAGATTTCCTAGAATTGGCCATTTTTCTACTTCTGCTTTAGCCAAAAAGAAAATACGTGCACCAGAACCAAGTACAGCAACATCAAGCCATGAAATATGATTGCTCACCCAAAGTGCTGGTTCACGCGGAATCGTGCCATGTACCTGTACTTCGATATTGAAGACTTCGCATAGACGGCGACAGAAATACTGCACATAGCGCGTATTTACAGGATTATTTGGATCTTTATATAAACCATGACGATAAATAAGATAAAAGCCTTCACCAATGGTCTCTAAACCAGAGGCTAATTTTCGACTATATAAACTAAATTTTGAAAATAAATTTAATGGTGCGCTATCTACTGCAGTTGTTTCTTGAGTCATAAAATCATTAAAACCATTGGGTTTTCACCCGTCATAGAAACTTGTGACATGAATGTCAAAAGGCACAAGCATCTTTGGATGATACAAGGTGCAGACTTATATAATTCCGCTACTTTTAATTAATCAATCCTCACGTTATACAAAGATAAATTACCAAAAAATCTCGGTATATACGCTTTGAGTTAAGCAAGTTATATCATGCCAATATCCACTTATAAAAGTTATCTCGATAATAAAAAACGAACGTGAACATGATTTTTTTCAATTTCAAATCATCAATCAGATCAAATAACATAAATCAATCGAAATAATAGATTAAAAGAGTCTTACTATGCGCACGAACAGCACCGCCACTGAAGTCGAAAATACCATCTCTTATGGTTATGCTTTAAAAATGTTTTTAGGCTTGGCAATTTTATATATGGGAACGTTAATCGGATTTATTGAGCTGATTCGTCGTAATGTCATATAAATCGAGTAAGTCTTTGCCCTTTCCTTTAAGTTTATTCTAAAATAGGACTTTAATACCTAGGATATGACAGCAGCGTGGAATATTTTGAGCAGCATCAAGGTGGCGAACGGGCAATTTTAGTCAGTGTTTCTGTTCAACTCCTCAATGATCTTGATGCTGAAGAGTTTCGATTGCTCGCTCAATCTGCTGGCGCTGAAATCCTGCAACATATTTCTGTACATAGAAATAAACCTGATCCTAAGTTTTTTATTGGCTCAGGGAAAGTCGATGAAATTGCAGAACTAGTACAGGAACTTGAAGCTGAGTTGGTTATTTTTGATCACTCCTTGAGTCCCGCCCAAGAACGTAATTTAGAAAGAATACTGAAGTGTCGTGTCATCGATCGTACAGGATTGATTCTTGATATTTTTGCCTTACGCGCCCGCACACACGAAGGTAAATTACAAGTCGAACTTGCCCAACTTAAACACTTGTCAACGCGTTTAATCCGAGGCTTTACTGGGAACTTAGAACAACAAAAAGGTGGGATTGGGCTGCGTGGCCCAGGTGAATCACAACTAGAAACTGACCGTCGACTGATTCGTGTTCGTATCACACAACTCAAAGAAAAATTAATCAAGGTTCAACAAACACGCTTACAAGGTCGAGCTGCTCGTCAGAAAGCAGCAATTCCAACTATTTCTCTGGTTGGATACACCAATGCTGGGAAATCTACACTTTTTAATATTTTAGCGAAAAGTGATGTATATGCGGCAGATCAACTCTTTGCAACCTTAGATCCAACCTTACGTCGTTTAGATTGGGATGGGATTGGTACAGTTGTATTAGCAGATACCGTAGGTTTCGTCCGCAACCTACAACATGATTTGGTTGAATCTTTCAAAGCAACACTAGAAGAAACTTTGGAAGCTACCTTACTGTTGCATGTTGTGGATAGTAGTAGCCCTAATATGCTTGAACAAATAGAAGCTGTTGAGTCTGTGCTCAAAGAGATCGGAGCTGATGCACCCATTTTGCATGTTTATAATAAAATTGACCAAAGTGGAGATAGTGCAAAAATCATTTATAAATCTCCTGATTTTCCTGATCGAGTTTATGTATCCGCACACTCTGGTGAAGGTTTAACCTTATTAAGTCAGGCTGTCCAACAATGCTTATTAGGACAATTACAACACTTTAATTTAGTCTTGAAACCTGCATACGGTAAACTACGCACGCAACTCTATACACTGAATGTAATTCAATCTGAGCATTACGATGAGCAAGGTGATTTGCATTTATCAGTTTGTATAGCACCACAAAAACTGGAACAAATCATCAAACAAGCCCACTTACCACTAGATGAAATTCTTGGAGAGAAAGCCGCTTTATTCAAACGACCATTAGAAGAGTTTGAATACGTGAAAGATCAATAAATTTTTTCTTCCCGTGGTAGCATCTTAAGAAAAGAATGACATCATCATAATGGTAATCGTCCATTGTTCAGATAAATGAGTAAGAGACAACATGAAAGATATTGATTGGACAGCTTGGTTTTATACGATTTTATTGATTGTCGTATTTCGTGAGGGTGCCGTCGCAATCACTAAAGCATTTAATCATCCAGAACTCGGTAATCTCGTCGGTTTGATGAGTCTGCTTGCAACATTATTAATCTGGAGACGATTTAGAAAGATTTCAAATCGCTTGATTGATACTAATAATAAAATCATGAAAGAAAGCGCATTTGCATTTTTACCCATCTGTGCAGGTTCTTTGATTATGTTGGTTCACTTAGGCAAAGAGATTCCTGTTTTCTTATTTGTGCTTACTTTAAGTACCTTACTCCCTCTCTGGATTTACGCCAAAATGGCAAAGCGTTGGTTATAGGAGTCGCTAAATATGTTTATGATTATTTATGGCTTTATGATCACCTTGGTGAGCTATCTGATATCGAAACCACTCAATAAAAAATTCCCGCAAATTCCTTTAATCGTGTTTGCAATGTTTATCGTCATTGCTTTATTGGCCATTTTAGGCGTTCCTTATGAGCATTACATGAAGAACGTAAATGATATCTTTAATCATTTATTAGGCTATGTCACGGTTGCCTTAGCTATTCCTTTAGCTGCAATGCGCTATGATGATTTACCGATTAAATCAATGATCGGAATTTTATGCTTTGCGAGTATCAGTGCGGTCGCATTGCCAATGGGTTTGGCATATTTATTACATATGTCTGAACCTACAATCATGGCATTTGCTACACGTGCAGTTACGACTCCTATCGCACTGAACATCGCCACCCTATTACATGCGCCATTGATGATGGTGACATTGATTGTCATCTTATCTGGTGTAATTGGTGCTGCCTTCTCTCCTTGGATTTTGAAACACATCCATGATGAACGTGCATCTGGTCTTGCTTTAGGTCTCGCAGCTCATGCCATCGGAACAGCGCAAGCATGGCAACGTGGCCCTGTGACTGGTCGTTACGCAGCCTTTGGTATGGCAGTAAATGGTGTATTTACAGCGATTTGGTTACCGACATTTATACTGTCTTTATCTTAAAATTTGCCACAAATATCACATTAAGATTGAACTAATTGTCAAAAATCCGACATAATGGGATTTCAAACGTTAAAAGGATTTTTAATGATGGGCAAACAACTTATAGGTGCATTACTCTTATCTGCAATCAGTAGCTTTTCTTTCGCAGAAGACATCACGGGGACTTGGCAAAGTATTGATGACAAAACTGGGGCACCTAAAGCGTTAATTGAAATTCGTAAAGAGACGAATGGTAGTTATGCAGGTAAAATCGTAAAGATCACCCCTCGTGCAGGCTATACTCCAAAGGAAATATGTGTAGACTGTCCAGCACCTTATACCAATAAACCAATCTTAGGCTTAGATGTTGTTACAGGTCTGAAGCACAGTGAAGGACTTAATTATAGCAATGGTCGTATTCTTGATCCGAATACAGGCAAAGTTTACAGCATGAAAGCAA
The DNA here is from genome assembly GCF_043102985.1 of Acinetobacter sp. YQ_14. Classification (NCBI taxonomy): domain Bacteria; kingdom Pseudomonadati; phylum Pseudomonadota; class Gammaproteobacteria; order Moraxellales; family Moraxellaceae; genus Acinetobacter; species Acinetobacter sp. YQ_14. The sequence continues at coordinate 9,457 of NZ_JBICJJ010000006.1, forward strand.
AATTAAGTTCAAATGGCAAACGATTGCATCTACGTGGTTATCTTGGTGTATCGGCTTTAGGACGCAATCAAATCTGGATTCGTACTGAATAAAACTCAGATAGACAAAGCATCTACCATCTTCTCTTAGATCACTTTCGATCACGGTTTATACAAAAAGCTTTCTCATTGTCTAACAATCTTTGAGAAAGCTTTTCTACTTTTCATCCTAAAAATTATTGAAATTTCAACAATTAATAAAAATGCACAATTGTAAAATAAAGATTGAATCTATTATTAGAAATCCGAAATAATAGAGGAACAAGAATATAGGCTGAGCGGCTTAAATATGTATACAAAATTCATTACACTATTTTTATTCATGGGGCTAAGCCATCTAACATTTGCACAAGATATTACAGGAACTTGGCAAAGTGTAGATGACCTTACGGGTGCACCTAAAGGGCAAGTTGAAATTACTCAAAATGCAGATGGCACCTATACGGGCAAGGTTACAAAAATTACACCTCGCACAGGATATACACCAAAAGAATTCTGTACGGGCTGTCCTGCGCCCTATACCAATAAACCAATTTTGGGTTTAAACGTTATTACCAAACTCAAGCACAAAAAAGATTTAACGTATACTGGTGGGAAAATCTTAGATCCTAACAGTGGTCGCATGTATAGCCTCACAACAAAACTGAGCTCGAATGGACAGCGTTTACATTTACGTGGCTATGTCGGCGTTTCTGTATTAGGACGCAGCCAAATATGGATTCGAGTCAACAATAAAACTGAATAATCAATAAAAAAGCCCAGAATATTCAGGGCTTTTTTATCACTTAATTTTTAACGACCTTGCAACTTTGAATAATCTAGAAGCACATTTGCAGCCTCATTAATGAAAGTTTCTTCCTCTGGTAACGGTGGACGAAGATGTGCTTTCATTTTGGCACGTGATTCAACTAGAGCATCAATAGATGCTTGATAGCTTTCCCAGTTTGCATACGGTGCTTGCCCTGTTTCTTTGCGACGCTGGTTTTCAGCCTCTAAAGTTTGTTTTTCCAAGTCAATCAATTCAGCTCTGCGTTGATCAATATCTAGTACAACTTTTTTCTGCTCAGAAGTTTTCTGAGAAATTGCTTTACGTTGTTCTAAATATTTAAACTGCGGATCAAGCGCTACACGTTGCTGAGAAAGTTCAGACAATTTCGTAACATAAGGTTGTATTGAACCTTCACGCTTGAATGGCGCAGTTGGAATCGTATCCCATTTCAACGCATTCTTCGCCTTACGCTCACCAAACTCTTCATTGTAAATATCAACCAATTTGATGTCTGGAACGACCCCTTTATTCTGCGTACTGCCACCTGTTACACGGTAGAATTTACGTTGTGTCAATGTCGCTTGACCATGAGCTAAAGAATCTAATTGGACTTGTGCCGTTCCTTTACCCGTAGTTGTGCTACCAATGATAATACCGCGCTCATAATCCTGAATCGCTGCAGAATAAATTTCACTCGCTGAAGCTGAAGCTAAATTCACAAGTACCGCCATTGGCCCTGCATAAATTTGCTCACCGCCATCAGTATCTTCAAAGACATTGACATTACCATTACCATCACGGATTTGGACAACAGGACCTGACTTGATCACCTGACCAAGCATACGGGCAACTTCTTCTAATGAACCACCTGGGTCATTACGTAAGTCGACCATAATGCCTTCCACTTTTTGAGCTTTTAATGACTCAAATGCTTTTGCTGTATCTTCAGAGACTGAGCGATATTCAGTACCAGCACGGCGTGAACGGTAGTCAAAGTAGAAAGATGGAATTTCAATCACCCCAAACTTATGTTTTTTACCGTCGCGAGTAATTTCAACGGTACGAGAGCGAACACCTGCATCTTCTTCTTGAATGATGTCACGCGTTAAAGTGACATTACGTGCTTGGCTCATCGATGCACCAGCGCCCAACAAACGAACCACTACTTTCGTACCACGTTTACCACGAATCAAACCAACGATTTCGGAGCTAGGCCAGCCAATCACATCCACCATTTTTTCGCCATCTTGAGCAACCCCAATAATGCGATCTCCTGATTTCACTTGACCTGATTTACTTGCTGGCCCGCCTTCTACGATGGTTTCAATCTTAGTGTAATCTTCATTACCACGTTCTGGGCGAATCGAAACACCGATGCCTTCTAACTGTAAAGTTGTTTGACGATTCAACTCCATCGCATCAATCGGCGGATAATAATTACTGTGTGGATCGTAAGTCGCTAACATCGCGTTCAGTGTTTTATCTAACACATCATCACTTTTGACACGACCAATACGCTCTAATTGACGAGTATAACGTTTAGTTAAAGTTTGAACTGGGGTTAAATCTTCTGGGCCCGTCAAATCTTGTCCATTGGCAAGCGAAGGGTTAGCTTTTAAGGCTTTTTGTTTCGCTTGCTCCTCTTCTTTGCTGATCGTTAAATTAATTAATTGTGAAACCAGCATTTTCTGCCAGTGTGCTTGTTGCTCGGCAGAGGTTTTAAAATATGCCGCTTTTTCACGATCAATATCTAAATACACATCTTTTTGATTCAAGTTCTGTGGCTTTTTTAATTCAGCTAACATGAATTCATAGAACTGTTTCAAACGGTCACGATATTGAGCATGAATTGCATATGGCCCTGTCAGGTTCCCTGCTTTTAAGGCGCTACCAAAATTTGAACCATATTTATTCTTATAGTCTTCAACTTCACTGCTTAAAAATAATGAATGATCTGGATCAAGGCTATCGAGATACATATCTAAAATACGATTTGAAGTTGTCGCATCCAAACGCATATTTAAATAATGCTGACGATCGACCAAGGTTGCTAGCTGGCGCGCGACCAAAGCTTGCTCTTGCGATGGTTTGATTACGCTTGAAACGATTGGCGTTTCAGTTGCTGCAAAAGCCTCATTGATTGTATGAGAAAAAAATAAACCACCAGTCGCAATTGCAACTGCACACGCTATCATTTGAAGTTTCATAAAATTCTGGTACTTCCTTGGATCTGGCAATTATTACATGCTACTATCATCATATGAACATAATTCATTCGATAGTTTTGCAACATGTAGAACTTATCAATCTTCATAAATAAATGACCAATAAGCACTTATCATCAATATCATCTAGTTTTATCATATTCTGTACTGACAAAATGTAGCAAATCATTGCACAATTTAGCTATCGTTTTTTTCATCAAAATTCAAACGGAATCCATATGATCGGCGCATTGATGCTGGATATTGCTGGCACAGAACTTACTCAAGAAGATATTGAACTATTACAAGCTCCGCAAGTCGGCGGAATAATTTTATTTGCACGAAATATTGAATCACCACAACAAGTTCGAGCACTTACGGATCATATGCGTCAAGTCCGTCCTGATATTCTGATCGCGGTCGATCAAGAAGGTGGTCGTGTACAACGCTTAAGACAAGGTTTCACGCTACTTCCTGCAATGGGACGACTTGGGGAACATTACTTACATCATCCTGAACAAGCCATTGAACTATCAGAACAATGCGGTTGGTTAATGGCAACAGAAGTTCTCGCGGTTGGTATCGATTTTAGTTTCGCTCCAGTCTTAGATCTCAATGATGTTAGTGATGTGATTGGTGATCGTGGTTTTGCTAAAAATATACAAGACATCATTCCACTGGCAGATGCTTTTATGCGTGGTATGAAAAAAGCAGGCATGGCAACGACAGGCAAACATTTCCCTGGGCATGGTTCAGTGAAAGCGGACTCTCACATTGCTGCTGCGATTGATAGCCGCTCATATCAAGAAATCTACGACAAAGATATGCAAAGCTTCATTCAATTAATGCCGCAACTCGATGCCTTGATGCCAGCTCATGTGATCTATGATCAAGTTGATCCAAACCCAGCTGGCTTCTCTCCATTCTGGTTGCAAAATGTCTTACGCCAACAACTTAAATTTGATGGGGTTTTATTCTCTGATGATTTAAGTATGCAAGCAGCTTGTGTTGCTGGTGGCGCTGATGCACGTATTCAAGCAGCCTTAAATGCAGGTTGTGATATGGGCTTAGTGTGTAATGATCGCGTTGCTGCATGTACTGCATTAGACGGAATTGAAGTGTTGGCTTTACCAAATCAGCAACGTTTAGAGCGTATGCGTGGCAAAATTCCAAATATCGACGTGGGAACAACACTCATGTTAGATGAAAACTGGGATAACGTCAGAAAAGTCATTGAAGAATTTAAGAATTCGTTCTAACTTTACTTAGATTTTTCCATTGTTTTATTAAGATAATGGAATCTTGCCGAGTGCTGATCTGACTGAAAAAGTTTGCCTTCGGCTCGACACACTTTTTAGGGATGAAAAGTAAGCAAAAATCCTTTGTTAGGCTGAGGGTACATCCTTGTAACCCCAGCCCGACAGCGGCATACATGCCGCTCTAAGATAGTAAATAACAAACCTAAAATCGGATTTGGTAGCAAAATCTCAACGTTAAAAAGAGATTAATTTTATATATCCAAATTGGGAAAATAGAGTCTAGGACAGATGACACAACAACTTTCAAAACATCGCCATATTTCATTTACTGCACACTACACTGGCTATATTTGGTATCAAATGGGGATTTCACATCCAGCTTTAGCAACTGCCAAAGGCAAAACACTAGCAGCACTTGTACATCCAATTGAAAGTTGGGCTGAAAAATATGTTGGTGGTAGCATGCGCACCACGCTTAAACAACGTCATACGATGCTTGATCATGACTTACAAGAATTAATTCAGCAGTACCCTGATATCCAAGTACTCGAAATTGCATGTGGCTTGTCACCGCGTGGTTGGTGGTTTAGACAACATTACCCAAATATTACCTATCGCGAGCTTGATTTACCTGATATGGCTGCAACCAAACAAGCCGCCCTGCAACAAATTGAAGGTGAAGTTGATGATGTCCTTTCAGTTGATTTATTCACAGAAACATTCGCTTCGGCATTTGAAGTATTTGATCCAAAACGTCCACTTGTGATTATCAGTGAAGGTCTCATCAATTATTTTGAAAAGCCTTTATTACAGCAATTGATTAAATCTATCGTCACTTATGGTCAAGACTTTAAAGAACTACATTATTTAACTGATCTCTATCCAGAACCAACGCAAAATAAACTCGCTACCATTATTTGGAACAGCAGTCGTCTACTTAAATGGATGTCTCGTAGCGCGTTTAGTTTTCACTTTAAAACACCTGCCGAAGTTGAAAGTTTCTTTTACGAAGCAGGTTTTAAACAGGTTGTGATCCAACAACCAAAACAGTTTTTCGAGCAGCAGATCCTAGAAAACAATCAGCAGCATTTAGGTGATCTCGTCTGGACTATAAAAGCGAGCAATAATAAATAGACATTAAAAAAGGTGGGTTATCCCACCTTTTTTATTTATCACGATTATTCAGCAGGTTTTTGACGTGCAATAAAACGAGTCAAACGGTCTGCCACATCAAAACTACCGTGTTTGAACAGAATACGAAGCCCTTGCTCAGTAGCATCAAAGGTTAAGCACTCAATTTTAAACTCACCTTCTTCATCAACCAAATGTAATGCTAAATCACGCGGATGCTGACGAACAAAGTCAAGTTGTTCAAGATTATCAAGTTTTAAAAACACACCGAAGAAAGTGATATCTACAATTTTTACACCAGCTTCAGTATCTGAATGGCGATGAGATAATTTCGTTTCAGGCTGCAAAACAGGGATACGCTCTTCACCACGACGCTCGATGTTCTTCATTTCTTCACGCGTCATAGGAATAATCCCATCAAGATTATCGATGGATTCTCCTTTTAAGAATGAGGTGAATAAATTCATGGTTTCTTTACGGCGTTGCAGTTGCGGTACATGATCTGCATTGGCAATTAAAGCAAACTGCATATCTTGACATTGTAAAGCGAAATCAGCATTTTCATGTGGCAAAGTAAAACTATCGTACTGACCAGCCGCGACTAATGTTTTACATTGTGGAACTGGCACATCACTTAAACGCAGTAAACGATTACAATTAATCTCATAACGCTCTCGCTCTGTCGCAGTAAACTCAGCCATTTGTCTGAAGAACAAACGTTTTGCTGTTGGTGACATCCGCGTTTTGTCTAGCTTCGCATGATTTACGAGATACAAAATTACAGCTTGACCAAACTCCTCCATGCGGTCTTCACGCATTAAATGCAGAGACTCTTCAAGCAGCATACGCCAACTCTTGCGGGTCTTTTGCATAACCCCCATTAACACCATACGATCAATCAGTTCTGGACGTTGGTGAGCAAAAGAAGATGCAACCACTGAGCCTAATGACATCCCCATTACTGAAACTTTTTCAATTCCAACGATATCAAGCCACTGGCCTAACATTTTAGATAAATCGGGTAGTTCTAGAATTCCAGCTGACTCACCTGTATCAACATTACGGATTTGTTGATTAGCTCCCATTGAAGGTAAGTCAATTAAAATCACGGGTCCACTCTCAAAGAGTTGCTCAACACAATACTTATAAGAGTTAAAATTTTGAAATGCGCCCCCGACAATTACAATTGGCGTGTTGTAGATCGTTTTAGGATCTGCAATTGCCATATATTCAATTTTCCAACCATCTATCCATGTCGTACGTGCTGGTTGTTTAAAACTGTTTTTATTGTATATGTCGAAAAAACCAAAACCCGTGAAGGTATGATTTAAATCCGAGTCCATTTGGATAATGGAATTCATATCCTTCCTCCATCCTTGATTATTTTTTTGCAGCAAGAGTCTCATTTTTAGCGATTTCTACTTGCTAGTTAACAAATTTATAAAATTTGTATTACATTTATCCTATACATTTTCATTCTATACAAATGCACGTTTTATACGCAATCATTTCCTTAACCACTTATCTTGTTTAAAGCAATAATCTTTTGCAAAATATGTAGTCTTAGTGATTTATTTAATATCTCCATCGCATTTAAATCAAAAGGTTTGAGCGATTTAACAATTTATAATTTTTTGAATTGTCGGTTCAAACTATTCATTGTTCCGCATTTGACTGTTACTATCTTTATAAATACATGCAATCATCAAAATGCTATGCAAGACTCTATTCAAAATTATATGCAGCAGGTCGGTATCCAAGCGCGTAAAGCGTCTCGTGTTTTGACTAGCGCATCGACTCATTTGAAAAATCATGCATTGTCTGCAATTTATACTGCTTTGGAAAATAATCAAGCACAAATTTTAGCAGCCAATCAAATCGATATGGAAAATGGTCGCCAACGCCAATTAGACAACGCTTTGCTTGACCGTTTAGAGTTGACCCCTGCCCGCTTTAAAGGCATGTTACAAGGTCTTAAAGATGTGATTGCCTTGGTTGATCCAATTGGTGAAATCACGGATCTTGCTTACCGTCCATCAGGTATTCAACTTGGTAAAATGCGTGTGCCTTTAGGTGTCATTGGTATGATTTATGAATCAAGACCAAACGTGACATTAGAAGCAGCGTCACTTGCTTTAAAGTCAGGTAATGCCATCATTTTACGTGGCGGTTCAGAAGCACTTGAATCAAATAAAGCCATCGCAACAGCGATTCAACACGGTTTACAAGTTGCAGGATTACCTGAGTATGCCGTGCAAGTAATCGATACACCTGATCGTGCTGCAGTTGGTCATTTGATTACCATGACTGAATATGTTGATGTGATCGTACCTCGTGGTGGCAAAAGCTTGATTGAACGCATTACCAATGAAGCGCGTATTCCAGTGATTAAACACTTAGACGGAAATTGCCACGTTTTTGTCGAAGCACAAGCGGATCTTCAAAAAGCATTGCCTATCGCACTAAATGCTAAAACACATCGTTATGGTGTGTGTAATGCGATGGAAACATTATTGGTCGATGAAGCAATTGCCGATGACTTCTTACCGAGCATTGCTGAACTTTATGCTGAAAAGCAAGTTGAGCTTCGCGGTTGTGCAGAAACACAACGTATTTTAGGTGATTCAGTTAAAACGGCGACTGAAGAAGATTGGTATACCGAATATCTAGGCCCAATCTTGGCGATCAAAGTCGTCAGCGGCATGGATGAAGCTATTGAGCATATCAACAAATATGGTTCTCATCACACAGATGCCATCGTAACCGAAAACTTTAGTCTAGCACGCGAGTTCCTCGCACGTGTTGACTCAAGCTCAGTCATGATCAATGCCTCAACCCGTTTCGCTGATGGCTTTGAGTATGGTTTAGGTGCTGAAATTGGAATTTCAACCGATAAAATTCATGCACGCGGACCTGTTGGTTTAGAAGGTTTAACCTCACAAAAATGGATTGTTTTTGGTGATGGTCAAATTCGCCAATAATTTATTTTTGTTGTTTTAAATATTCCACACGATAAAGCTCATCAACTTGATCTTTATCGTGTTTTTACATAATTTCATACAAAAAATATGTGCAAAATAAACACATCACTCAAAAGAAATTATGATTTGCAACCTATAATTAATGAGATTCAATTATAAATCAGTTGTATAGGCTAAAGTCTATTTTCACCAATACAACAACCCATGTTAAAACATTGCGCTTGATTCCACTGCCTTTTGCGTTGCAGCAAGATCAAAGTGTTCGTCATAAAATTTAAAATCTGTTAGGTGTTCAAAACGTGGCTAAATCTGTACTTGTAATTAACTGTGGTTCATCTTCAATCAAATACGCGCTAATTTCTGAGCGTCGTGAAGATCGTATTTATGGCTTGGCAGAAAACTTAGGCTCTGCTGATGCACGAATCAAAGGTGTGACCGTTGGCGGTGAACCCTTAGAGCTTTCGATTCCACATGCAGACCATGCAAAAGCACTTGAAACACTTTTAGCTCGCCTAGCAAATTATAATCCGCAAGCAATTGGTCACCGTGTCGTTCATGGCGGCAACCTCACCAAAGCAGAGCTTTTAACGCCTGAAATCGTGAAACGCATTGAAGCTGCAACACCTTTAGCTCCATTGCATAATCCTGCACATTTGGTCGGTATCGAAGCAACCATGCGTTTGTTCCCTGAATTACCACAAGTTGCTGTATTTGATACTGCATTCCATCAAACCATGCCTGAACATGCATATCGTTATGCATTACCACAAAATTTATATACAGAGCACCACGTTCGTCGCTATGGCTTCCACGGTACAAGCCACGCTTATGTAACAGAGCGTGCAAGTGAGCTTGCAGGAGCAAAAAATCAAGGCGGTTGGTTAAGTGCACATTTAGGTAACGGTAGTTCGACTTGTGCGGTTTGGAATGGCCAAAGTATTGATACATCAATGGGAATGACACCACTTGAAGGTGTGGTTATGGGCACGCGTAGCGGTGATGTAGATCCAAGTTTACATCTGTTCTTGGCAAGTAACTTGGGCTGGGATATTCAGAAAATTGACAATATGCTCAATAAAGAAAGTGGCTTGCTTGGCCTTTCTGGGTTATCAAACGATATGCGTACTTTAGTTGATGCTTCAAACGATGGACATGAAGGAGCAACACTTGCAATCGAAGTATTCTGCTATCGTCTAGCAAAATCACTCTCAGCACTTAGCTGTGGGTTATCACGTTTAGATGGTTTGGTATTTACTGGTGGAATTGGTGAAAACTCGGCTTATGTTCGTGAAAAAACTTTAGGTTACTTATCTCACTTTGGCTTACAGTTCAGTAAAGAGAAAAATGATGCGCTCCCTCGCGGTACTGAAGGTCGTATCGATGCAGGTGAAGGCCCTCAGATTTGGGTGGTGCCTACAGACGAAGAAGGCCGTATTGCTAAAGAAACACGTCAAGTGGTTGAGCAAACTGTTTCAGCTTAGTCCAAAGAAAATTTAGATAAAAATTAAGGTCATTATGAACACGATTTTATTAATTCCTACAGGTGAAGGTGTTGGTTTAACATCAGCTTGCTTAGGTATGATTTATGCATTGGACTGTAAAGGTATTAATGCGGGGTTTCTAAAACCATTTTCTCAAATTGCAGATACAACGGTTGATCGCACAACAACGCTATATAGCCATTTATTTCAACATCAATCTGTTGAACCAATTACTTATGAAAAATTAACGCAATTAATTTCATTAGGTGAAACAGACGAATTACTTGAAGAAGCAGTTGCCCTTCATCGTAAAATTTCCGCACATCATGATGTGATTATTGTGGAAGGTCTAGTTCCAAATGGACAAGATCATTTTGCAAGCGAAATCAATGCAGCACTGGCTCAAGCACTTGATGCGCAAGTTGTACTTGTCAGTACCGCAGATCTAGCTGATCCACGCAAAACAGCCGAAAAAGTTGATGCACACCTCCGTCAATTTGGTGGTGCTGCATCTGCTCGTACTACAGGCGTACTGTTCATGCGAACCAAAGGGCTTCCTGATGGTACTGCTGAAATCCCAGTCACCCTTGATCCAAGTTTACGTTTAGAAAAGCAAATCGCTGAGTTTTCAGTTGAGTTACAACGTTACAATCGCTTCATGGGTACCAATGAGCTGCCAATTATTGGACTCGTTCCATTCAGTAATATTTTAAGCGTTCCAAGAAGCTTGGATATTGCCCCACTGGTCAATGGGACATGGTTACATGAAGGTGAGGCCAAACAACGTCGTATTTTACATACCAGCTTGGTTGCATCGGATATTGAATCTGAACTACATAAATTTGTTGCAGGTGAGCTGATTATTAGTGCGTCTCAGCGTACCGATACGCTACTTGCAGCAAGCCTTGCAAGTAGTAACGGTATTCCGCTCGCAGGCCTAGTTTTAACGGAACAAGCTGCGCCAGCAGACAATGTCTTAGAATTTTGTCAAAGTGCCATTAAGCAAGGTCTACCGATTTTGCATACGTCTTTAGACACCTTAGAAACAGCACAACGCTTACATCACTTTGGTAATGAAATTCCAGTTGATGATACTGAGCGCGCAGAACAAGTGACCCGTTTTGTATCTAGCCATATTGATAATCAATGGCTTGATCAGCACACGCAAAATAATTTACATCCACGTTTGTCGCCTTCAGCATTCCGTTATGAACTGGTTCAAAAATCAATTTCAGCGAAAAAGCGTATTGTTTTACCTGAAGGTGATGAACCTCGTACCGTTCAAGCCGCGGTGATTTGTCAAACGCGTGGTATTGCACAATGTATTTTGCTTGCTAAGCCAGAATCTGTAGCCGAAGTTGCAAAAGCCCGTGGCATTCAACTACCTGATGATTTAGAAATCATTGATCCAGACAGTATCCGTGATCAATATATCGAACCGATGGTAGAGTTACGCAAAGGCAAACTTGATGCACTACAAGCCAAAGCACAACTGCAAGATACCGTAGTACTTGGTACGATGATGCTTGCACTTGATCAAGTGGATGGTTTGGTTTCAGGTGCAATACACACAACAGCAAATACTGTTCGCCCAGCATTCCAGCTTATTAAAACTGCGCCGAACTATTCACTCGTCTCGTCTATTTTCTTCATGCTGCTGCCAGATGAAGTTTATGTGTATGGTGACTGTGCAATTAACCCTGATCCAAATGCAGAACAACTTGCTGAAATTGCGATTCAATCAGCAGACTCGGCAAAAGCATTTGGTTTAGACCCACGTATTGCCATGATCAGCTACTCAACAGGCACATCAGGAACAGGTGCGGATGTTGAAAAAGTTGCGGAAGCGACCAAAATTGCACAACAACGTCGACCAGATTTATTGATCGATGGTCCTTTGCAATATGATGCGGCTTCAGTTGAGAGTGTAGGTCGTCAAAAAGCGCCAGATTCAAAAGTTGCTGGTCGTGCCAACGTCTTTATCTTCCCTGATCTCAATACAGGCAATACGACCTATAAGGCGGTGCAACGTGCTGCCAATGTCGTGAGTGTCGGTCCAATGCTGCAAGGCCTAAACAAGCCTGTGAATGATTTGTCTCGTGGTGCATTGGTTGATGATATTGTATTTACCATCGCATTAACTGCGATTCAGGCAAAACAACAAGACTAACATATTGTTCTGACAGCCAAAGACCATCTATTTGATATATTTAAATAGATGGTCTTTTTACATCATCGTATTTCTCATACTTCCTTTGACATTCTCAATGACTTCAATTGTGGTCCTTTTACAAAGAAAATCGCGTTACCACATAAAATCAGAATTACTCCGATCACGGCATTCATCTGCCATTGATAACCTTCCCAAACTGTAGAAATGAGCAATGCTACGAGTGGAAATAGTAAAGTACTATACGCAGCCTTGCCTGCCCCAATTCGTCCTACCAAATAAAAATAAGCAGTAAAGCCAATCACTGAACCAAAAATTGCTAAATACAATAATGCACTCACAGAACTCACAGGCATACTTGGGAAAAAATCATCCTGCTTTAACAACGAAATCAATGCCATTAATACAGAACCATAAAACATGGCAAAAGCATTGGTTGTGAAAATATCGAGTCCGTGTTTTTGGTGACGCGTGCTGATCATATTTCCTAATGAAAATCCGTAAGTTCCGACCATACAAAGTCCGATACCCATCAGCGTATGACTATTTAAGGTCGTCCCAACCACGTCATGCCAAAACAAAGCCACAATTCCAAATAATCCCAACAACGCTGCAGAATAAAATCGTGTAGAAATTTGCTGAGAGAAAAAGAGTTTTGCATTAATGGTATTAAAAATAACAGCCATTGAAAAAATAACAGCTTCTAAACCGCTACTGATATATTGCACCGCATAATAAAAACAGACAAAGTTAAAACCAAAAATGCAACTCGCTTGCAACATACAAAACAGATGGTCTGTAACTGTCAATTTCTGTAATTTTCGAGTCAAGCAAATAAAAACAAATAACACCAATGCAGATATAAAAAAACGCCAAAATACAGCAACATTTGCTGCTATACCACTTTGTTGCTGTACCGTAATTGCAATCCATGTCGTTCCCCAGATCACCACAACCAAGGCATATAACAACGCATTCATTTCTAAAACCAAACTCAATCATAGAGATCACTATTTTGTCTAACTTCTCTCTATTCATGCTTGCATGATCTTGTGGTGATTATCATCAAATTGCGATTTTCTTTATCCGCTTTCGTATTGGTGACAATATCAATAGAAAGTCCTACACTAATCACGATACTTGCGCAGTGTGTAGAAGATGAAATATCAGATTCTAGATCAATTACAACAATATAAGGCCCAGTTGCTCGACTCGGTAAAACTGGGTTCGGGTATGCAACTCGCGATGTGGCAAAATAACCAAGATCGTGTCAGCGTTTGCAGTAATCATCACACCTTAAGCATGTATATTCAGGGCGGCTATCAAAGCTATCAAAAGACTGAGCATGGTTGGCACAATGGCGGTGGGCCAGATCGTATGTGTCTGATGCCGCAAGATTTCGAGTCGACATGGGATCTCAGAGATCCGCTTACTTTTGTGCATCTTTACTATACAGAACAACACCTAAGACGGATTGCCGAACAGGTTTGGGACAGAGAACCCAGCCAAATCGTCCTAAATCCACAGATTTTTGTGGCTGACCCGCAAATTTCTACGCTTTATCGACATTTTTTACTCAATGGTGCTTGGCAAAATCGTGAAAATCATTTGCAAATGAGTACCGCAACAACGCTATTACTCAATCACTTAATTAAAAATTATAGCCATACACAATGGACGACACCTGAAGTTAAAGGTGGATTATCACCCTATGTATTAAAGCAATTATTAGAATGGATCGATCAACACTTACACCTAAGCTTGACTTTATCTGATCTCGCTCAACAAACAGCATTGAGTGAATATCATTTTGCACATATGTTTAAACAGTCAATGAAAATGCCACCTCATCAATATGTCATGCAACGTCGACTAGAATTGGCACATCAAGCATTAGAACTGACCCACGAAAATCTGACGGATATCTCGACTCAATATGGATTTAGTTCGAGTAGTCATTTTAGTCATCGTTTTAAAAAGCATTTTGGCTACTCTCCATCGCAAATGAGAAAGAAATGATTTTCCCCTTCAATCATTTGAGTAAATTCTCATAAAAGCCATTTGATCATTCCCCTTAGACCTTTTGCCAAATACTCGGTAAAACTCCCACAATGAACGCTTTTTGTCATATAATTTAGCCCGCCAGCTATCAGCCCGCTCAAGAGAATTTTGATATGACAACGATCATCAAACAAGATGACTTGATTACATCAATCAAGGATGCCCTCCAGTTTATTTCTTACTATCACCCACAAGACTTTATCCAAGCGATGAGCCGTGCTTATGATCGTGAAGAAAACAAAGCTGCAAAAGATGCAATTGCACAAATCCTCATCAACTCACGTATGTGTGCTGAAGGCCATCGACCAATCTGTCAAGATACAGGTATTGTCAACGTTTTCCTTGAAGTTGGCTTAGACGTTAAATTTGATTTAACCATGAGCTTAGACGATGCAGTGAACGAAGGCGTGCGTCAAGGTTACTTAGAAAACTCAAACGTATTGCGTGCTTCTGTTCTTGCTGATCCAGCTTTTGGTCGTAAAAATACCAAAGACAATACCCCTGCTGTCATCCACTACAAACTCGTACCAGGTAATAAAGTAGATATTACTGTGGCTGCTAAAGGTGGCGGTTCAGAAAATAAATCTAAACTTGCAATGTTGAACCCATCAGACTCAATCGTAGACTGGGTACTCAAAACTGTTCCAACGATGGGTGCAGGCTGGTGTCCACCAGGTATGCTCGGTATCGGGATTGGTGGTACTGCTGAAAAAGCAATGATGCTTGCAAAAGAAGCATTGATGGAAGAAATCAACATGGACGAATTACTTCGTCGTGGCCCACAAAACAAAATGGAAGAACTCCGTATTGAGATCTTCGAAAAAGTGAATGCGTTGGGTATTGGTGCACAAGGTCTTGGTGGCTTAACTACAGTACTAGATATTAAAATCAAGGATTATCCATGCCATGCGGCAGGTAAGCCTGTCGGCATGATTCCAAACTGTGCTGCGACTCGTCATGCACACTTCCAATTAGATGGTACAGGTGTTGCACACATTCAAGCACCTAAACTTGAAGACTACCCTGCTGTAACTTGGGATTCTTCTCAATCTAAGCGTGTGAATCTCGACACGATCACTCAAGAAGAAATGAACTCGTGGAAACCAGGTGATACATTACTTCTTAATGGCACCATTTATACAGGTCGTGATGCTGCCCATAAGCGTATGGTTGACATGTTAAATAATGGTGAAGAACTTCCAGTCGACTTAAAAGGTAAATTCATTTACTACGTGGGTCCAGTCGATCCAGTTGGTGATGAAGTCGTTGGTCCTGCTGGCCCAACAACTGCAACCCGTATGGATAAGTTCACTCGTCAAGTGTTAGAAGCTACTGGCTTATTTGGTATGATTGGTAAAGCAGATCGTGGTCCTACTGCCATTGAAGCGATCAAAGACAACCAAGCAACTTACCTTATGGCCGTTGGTGGTGCAGCCTACCTCGTATCAAAAGCGGTACGTGAAGCTGAAGTTGTTGCATTTGCTGATTTAGGTATGGAAGCAATCTACAAATTTGTCGTTGAAGATATGCCTGTTTCTGTTGCTGTAGACGTAAATGGTACTTCAATCCATGCGACTGCACCGAAAATCTGGCAAGCAAAGATTGGTAAAATTCCAGTCGTTGATGCTGCTCAATAATTCCTTTATCAGAAAAATAGCCGAATCCATTGATTCGGCTATTTTTTTGTCTAAAGTTTCTGTTACATTACAAAAAGATAAAATGAGTATAGGGATAGAGATATGCGTAAGCGTTTACCCATCTTTATGATTGGGTTTTGTCTAATGATCAACATGCAGAATACTTTTGCTAGCCCCGCTCAATTGAAATCAGTTAAAGAACTGATCACACTTAGTGATCTTGAAAATGTTTTAAACGCCTCATTAGAGGAAATGCAGCCAGCATTAGACAAACAAGCCGAGAACATTTTATTAAATATTTTGGGTAAGAATGAATTAACCACCACACAAGAACATTTAGCCGTTTTAGAGCTAAGTCAGCTACTGAAGCAAACTAGCTCTAGAGTTTTTGCCCGTCCTGAAACTCTACAAAATATTGAAAAAATCTATGCCGAGGCTTTGACGGAAGAAGAAATACAAGCCTATCTCAAATTTTTGAAAACGCCTGAAGGTAAATCAATTAATAAGAAAAATCTGAAAATCAGCACCGATGTTTTTCAATATATGAATAGTTTGAGTGAGCAGACATTAAATGATCCCGAACAAAGCGCCAAACTGAAAGAGCAGTTTTTGACAATCATCAAACCACTCATTCAAATCAACTAGCACCTATTCTCGAGCTTGGTTTTACCAAGTTAAAGGATTCCATAACTTAAATGGTTTAACCAAATGTACTTCTGATTTTTCATCGTACTTCGCAGGCTTTAATTCCTGTGGCTTACTACGAATTTTCCCAGAGGCATCTTGCGCAACAAAGTTATAGCTAGATGATTTTAATCGAGTAAACGCAATCTCTTGGCGTGCGACTTTATCTGGCATAATCATAAATGGACCAGTATGCTCACTTCTAGAAATCTTATTTTCTTCATCGTATTTAATAAAATAAGTCTGTGCAGCATCCACAGTAAAATCGACATATTTCGGCTTTTGGAAGTGTAAGCCAGCCAAAGGACGACTTACGCTTAAACGATATGTACCTGCTGGTAGTTCTAACCAATAATAGTGATTATGCAACAAGCTAGGGATACGATGCCCATTGATAAATAAATTCGCGGCCGCAATTTCCTGACGATTCCAACGCGTATCTGGTCGGTATAAATAGACGACTGCAGCTTGTTCATTTTGCGGTTTGATAGGTTCGAAGTATTGACCTAATTTTTGATTGACCCAACCACCGACAGAGAAACCACCGACATGATATTGATCAAATAAACCCGGCTCTTTTTCTGTATCGATAGATGGAAGTGTCGCAGTCAATACAGTTGGATCATTTTCCACTGCCTTATGACTTTGGCAGCCAGCCAACACCCCTGCACAACATAATGACAATATTAAATAACGCATGACATCCCTCAAGGCGTTTTTTGAATTTATTTTTAACAGCGCAAAACTATGCGGATTTTTTCAATTTTAAGATTAACACCTCAACGCCTAATTGCAAATAAAAAAAGCATGAAAAGCCAAGCCTTTCATGCTTTTTTAGATGAATGTGAATTAAGCAGACTTAGAGTCAACCACTTTCAGATCCGTTTTTTCAACCAATTCCGGCGTACCTGTTTGTGGTAAACGTTCAGCTTTAAAAGTAGGTTTTGCTGTACCATTAATCACAGCTTCATCCACAATGACAGTACCTACATCTGTACGACTAGGTAAATCATACATGGTTTCAAGCAATACATTTTCCAGAATTGAACGCAAGCCACGCGCACCTGTATTACGCTCAAGCGCTTTCTTCGCCACTGCTCGCAATGCGGAATCATCAAATACCAAGTCAACATCTTCCATGCTGAATAAGTATTGATATTGACGAGTTAATGCATTTTTAGGCTCAGTTAGAATCTGCATCAAAGCTTCTTCATCTAACTCTTCTAAGGTTGCAATCACCGGTAAACGACCAATAAATTCAGGAATTAAACCGAATTTAACCAAATCAGTCGCTTCAACTTGACGGAATAATTCAGAGACTTTTTTGCTGTCATCTTTATTCTTCACATCAGCAGTAAAACCGATTCCGCCTTTTTCTTGACGTTGTTGTACGATTTTTTCCAAACCAGAGAAAGCACCACCACAAATAAATAGGATATTCGCAGTATCAATTTGGATAAATTCTTGCTGTGGATGCTTACGGCCACCTTGTGGTGGGATAGAAGCAACCGTACCTTCAATCATTTTCAATAATGCTTGTTGTACGCCTTCGCCAGACACATCACGAGTAATCGATGGATTTTCAGATTTACGAGTAATCTTATCAATCTCATCAATATAAATAATACCTTTCTGTGCTTTTTCTACATCATAATCCGCTTTTTGCAGTAGCTTTTGCACGATGTTTTCAACATCTTCACCGACATAACCTGCTTCAGTGAGTGTTGTTGCATCTGCCATTGCAAAAGGCACATCGAGTAAACGAGCAAGCGTTTGTGCAAGTAATGTCTTCCCTGAACCTGTTGGTCCAATCAGTAAGATATTACTCTTGGCAATCTCAATTTCAGGGTTTCCATGCTGAGATTGACCAACCTTCAAACGTTTGTAGTGGTTATAAACCGCAACTGACAATGTTTTTTTAGCAACATCTTGTCCGATGACGTATTGATCTAACGCTGCACGAATTTCATGTGGTTTAGGCAATGGTTTTGTCGCCCAATCGCCTGCTTCCACTTGTTGACTTGTTTGCACTAAATCCAAGCAGACATCCACACACTCATTACAAATATATGCGTCCTCACCTGCAATCAATTTTCCAACTTCAGATTGCGTCTTACCACAAAATGAACAATGTTTTTGTCCTTGAGGATGTTCGGACATATTTACTCCACCACTTAAATCTTAAACTTAGTTTTTAAAAATCAAGGACGCTTACTAAGCACTTGATCAACCAAACCATATTCTTTTGCTGCTTGCGCAGTCATGAAGTTGTCACGATCTGTATCACGAGCAACCGTTTCATAGTCTTGACCACTATGTTCAGCCATTAAGCGATTTAAACGCTCTTTGATAAATAAAATTTCACGAGCATGAATTTCAATATCAGAAGCTTGACCACGAAAGCCGCCTAAAGGTTGGTGAATCATGACACGTGCATTTTCAAGACAGTAACGTTTGCCTTTTGCACCAGCATTTAATAGGAAAGCGCCCATAGAAGCAGCTTGTCCCATACAATAAGTCACGACATCAGGTTTAATAAACTGCATCGTATCGTAAATAGCCATACCCGCAGTCACCGAACCCCCCGGTGAGTTAATATAAAGATGAATGTCTTTTTCTGGATTTTCAGCTTCTAAAAATAACATCTGAGCAACGATGAGGTTTGCCATGTTATCTTCTACTTCACCCGTTAAGAAAATAACGCGCTCACGTAACAAACGTGAATAAATGTCAAATGAACGCTCACCACGAGATGACTGTTCAACGACAACAGGAACTAAAGCATTTTCAATTGTTGGAACATACATACGTTTACTTATTCCTAAATTATTGTGACTCGGTCTATGCCAACAATATGAGGGATAATCGACGAAATTGCAAAAGGTTCAATCTGAAATATTCGATTATTTAGACTAAAAGCTGGCAATTTCATTGGAAATTAACACTTTCATAACACGGATAAAAAAAGGCGCAATAAGCGCCTTTCTTTTAAACTTTTGAAAGCTTAGCCACGACGTGCTTGTTGCTCTTTCAATAAGTCTTCATAGCTTACAGCGACATCACTTACTTTAGCCGCAGCTAAAATGTGATCTACAACTTGGTCTTCTAAAACAACTGCTTCGATTTGAGCACGTTGTTGTTTATCATTTTTGAAGTATTCAACAACTTCTGTTGGATCTTCATAAGAAGAAGCCATGTCATCGATGTAAGCATCAACGCGTGATTGGTCAACTTCAAGTTTAGCATCAGCCAATACTTTGCTAACCAATACACCAAGCTTAACTGATTTTTCAGCTTGTTCTTTGAACAACTCATCAGGAAGCATGCTGCTATCAAACGCACCAGCGCCTTGAGCACCAAACTGTTGAGTGAACTGTTGGATCATTTGTTGACGTTGACGGTCAATTTCTTGAGCAACCATAGAAGCTGGAACTTCGATTTCATTTGCAGCAACAAGTGCATCAAATGCAGCTTGTTTAACTTGGTTACGAAGACCGTTACGAACTTCACGTTCCATGTTTTTACGAACGTCAGCTTTTAACTTATCTAAGCCTTCTTCTTCAGTTAAACCAAAGATTTTCAAGAATTCAGCATCAATCTCAGGAAGTTTTTGTTTTTCAACAAGCTTCACAGTGATTTTGAATTGAGCTGCTTTACCCGCTAAGTTTTCAGCTTGGTAGTCTTCAGGGAAAGTAACATCAATCACTTTCTCTTCGCCTTTCTTCATGCCGATGATACCGTCTTCAAAGCCTGGAATCATACGACCAGAACCAAGAACTAGTTTAAAGTCTTCAGCGGTACCGCCTTCAAACTTCTCACCATCAACAGTACCTTCAAAATCGAAAGTCACTTGCATGTCTTTTTTCGCCATGCCTTTGGTTTCAGTCCAAGAAGCACGTTGTTTTTGCAAGTTTTCAATCATTACATCAACATCTGCATCGTTGATTTCTGATGATTTACGCTCAACTTCTAAATCAGCAAAAGCTTTCACTTCTACTTCAGGATAAACTTCAACAGTTGCTTCAAAAACTAAAGCATCATCTTTGTTTTCAACTTTCTCAATGTTCGGCATACCGACCGCATTGATTTTTTCTTGTTGAATCGCTTCGAATACTGTGTCACGAATGATGTCATTCACAACTTCTTGATAAATGCTCGCACCATATTCACGGCGAACAACATTTAAAGGCACTTTACCTGGACGGAAGCCGTTGATCTTCACAGTTTTAGCAGTGCGTTTTAAGCGAGCTTCAAATTGCTCGTTAACACGGCTCGTCGGTACAGAAACATTTAAACGACGGGCAACGCCCGAAACCGCTTCAGTCGTTACTTGCATGGCTTCCTCGATATATAGTTAGTAGTAACAATTTTAAAAGTGCCACATTATATGACAACTTTGCTGATATACAAAATTAGTCAGGCATTCTAGCAGCAAAAGTGAATCCGAGCATCTCTACCAACTCGCCTCTTTTAATTATTTTCAGTGATTATTCTAAATAGGTGAAAATTGCATATACCCAAGGTTAATTACTCCACCATAAAAAACGCTCGTATTTTAAACAATCAAAACCCACAAGAACTTACACTTTATTACACTATTCTATTTCTTTTTCCAAAGTTATATGATCTTAAGATCGTTAAAACCAATCTCAAAGAATTGCATATAGAAATAAGAATAATTATTATTTGCATGAATTTTAAGGTTTACATGGATACGATATGTCTTCTTTTATCAGAACACGTAAGAAATTTGTTTCTTCTGCAATTGCATCTTCTCTCTCAATGATCGCAACAACAGCGATTGCTCAAGATCAAAGCCAAGTGGTTCAGCTTCCAACGATCCATGCTAAAGCTACTATTGAAGAATCCCTAAAAGTAGATCACTCAGCGAATGCAAAATTTGTTGTTCCGTTAAAAGACACTCCCAAATCAGTATCAATTCTTTCTCAAAAACTTATTAAAGAAACAAACTCAAATACCCTACTCGAAGCACTCCGCTATGAACCAGGCATCACTTTAGGTGCTGGCGAAGGCGGTACACCATTCACAGATATGCCTTATATTCGTGGCTATAGTGGTCAATCTTCGATTTATGTTGATGGCGTACGCAATACAACTTCTCAAAGTCGCGACATGTTCGCAATAGAACAGGTTGAAGTTATAAAAGGATCATCTTCAACACTTGGTGGAGGTGGTAGTGTTGGTGGGAGTATTAATCTAATTCCTAAAGTTGCGCATGAAGGTGATGTTTACCAAGGCAGCATTCAGAGTGGAACTGACAACTATCGCCATATTCAGCTTGATGCCAATAAAGATTTTAATAATGGTGTTGCAGGCCGTATCGTTATTATGGGTCATGAAAATGAGAAACCTGGCCAACATAACGGTGCTGAATTTGCTCGTGCAGGTATTGCATCAAGTCTAGCTTTGGGACTAGATACAGCAACACGCGGTACTTTCAGCTATTACTATCTACGTAGTAATGACGAACCAGATGCTGGTATCCCATTTAATAGTCCGACCAAAGCACCAGCGGGGGTTGATCTAACACCAGGAGATGGGCGTCCAGTTGATGTGAAAGCAGGGACCTATTATGGCTGGAAAGATCGTGATTTTGATAAACGTGAAAATCATATCGGTACATTCAAACTGGAACATGATTTCACTGAAGATTTAACATTATCAAACGTAATGACTTATAACAAATCGAAGTCAGACTATGTTTATACGAATGCTGATGACTCAAATGGTAATATTTATCGTGGAACGATTTCTCGTCGTGCTTTAAGCCGTATTGTAGATACTGATGCTTATAGCGATCAACTTTCTTTAAGAGGCAAGTTCAATACAGGTTCATTCAAACATTCATTTAATGTTGGTACAGAGTGGAGCTATCAAAATACTGATCAAGGCATGCATACCTTTACCGATGCTGCTGGCCAAACAACTTCGACTATTTTGGCATCGAATATCAGCGGTTGCGATACCACTGCTGCTATGGCAAATGCTTGGTGTACTGGCTTAAATAATCCTGGTAATGGTACATTCACTGATACTTTAGGCAGTATTAAAGGACAATCAACTACACGCAGCCGTACAGCTTCTGTTTACGCATTAGATAGTATTGAATTTAACCCACAATGGTTACTTAACTTAGGCGTTCGTTGGGATAAATTTGAAACTGAGAAAAAATATAATAAAGATGTTTATAAAACAGATGCAAATCGAGCATATACATCAGAAGTCTCAATCCCTAAAGGCACTAAATATGAAAGTGACTCTGACTTCTTTACATATCAAGCTGGTCTAGTCTTTAAGCCAACTGAAGCTGGTAGCATTTATGCAAGCTTTGCAACTTCAGCAAATCCTGTAGGCGTTCTTGCAGAGGGTGATAGCAGCGATAATGCTCTAGGCACAACGGATGTTATCAATGCACTTAAGCCTGAAGAAGCTCGCACTTTTGAAATTGGGACCAAATGGGATCTATTTAATGATCGTGCAAACTTAACTGCTGCAATTTTCCGTACCGAGAAACAAAATACCCGAATCCAAATTGATCCTACTACTACAGCCAATGCTGGTGAGAGTAAGGTCGATGGTTTTGAAGTTAGCTTAAACGGAAAGATTACCAACAAATGGGATATTTCTGCGGGTTATAGCTACTTAGATAGTGAAATCACTAAAGCCGCTTATAACGCTATTGCTCAGGAGGGTAAACCACTCCCATTTGTAGCTAAAAACAGTGCAACTTTATGGTCAACTTATCGTGTATTACCAAGTTTGACTATAGGTGCTGGCGCAGAATATCGTGACCGTGTATATGTAAATACAACTGCACCAAAATTTCTACCAACTTATACCATCTATAATGCTATGGCAAAATATGATGTGAATAAGAATGTAAATCTGCAACTTAACATTAATAACATTGGTGATAAGCGTTACTTCACTAGTGCACATGCAGCGCATTATGCTTTTGAAGGTAATGGTCGTAACGCTGTACTTGCTGTTAATTTTAAATACTAAGACTGAATCCCATAAGTTTATTATGGAATTTATCTAAGTTAATATAAAATAGCCTCTACAAAGAGGCTATTTTTATTACTATCTATTATTCAAAAGGATATGTTCTGTGATTCATCATATACCTAATGTATTAAGCAAAGAACAAGTTGCAGAATTCCGCAAAGTAATGGAAACAGCAAATTGGGTTGGTGGAAAAGTAACAGCAGGCACACTATCAGCAGCTGTTAAAAAAAATCAGCAGCTTTCAGAACAAGATCCTCTCACCCATCATTTAAGTGAGATCGTGATGCAAGCCATTTGGAAACATCCGACGTTCCAAGCTGCGGCTCTACCACGACAGATTATTCCACCACTATTTAATCGCTATGATGAACACGAGACCTTTGGTTTTCATGTCGATAACTCCATTCGTTTGATTCGTGGTACGAGTCAACAAATTCGAACAGATTTATCTTGCACACTTTTCTTGAGTGAACCAGAAGAATATGACGGCGGCGATTTAGTGATTGAGGATACTTATGGTTATCATGAAGTAAAACTTCCTGCAGGTGATGTCGTACTCTATCCTTCTACTAGTTTGCACGAAGTCAGTAGCATCACGCGTGGCACTCGCTTTGCTTCATTTTTTTGGGTGCAAAGCCTTATTCGCGAAGATCAAAAACGTCATATGCTGTTTAATTTAGATGAAAGCATCCGCCAGCTCCGCAAAGATCACGGCGACGACTATTCAGAAGTGATGAAACTTACCAATCTCTATCACAACCTCATTCGTATGTGGTCGGAACTATAAAGTTTCAGCATTAAGAAATAATTTATTTTTCCCATTTTTTTATAAATCATGGGAAATTTTTCTCATAATTCTTAGAATACTGCAAAAAATAGAAAAACATTTTCCACTTGTTCAAATTAAAATGTTTTATAGACCTTTGCAGTCGCTTGTGTTTTCACCTAGACTGGTTTTTACTAGATGATGAATATAACTGCAAAACCCAATCACTGATTTGAATGGTAGAAGATGAAAACAACTCACGGTGTTACCTATCCGTCTAATAATACAAAACATCTCGCTGCTCTCCTGATGCTGCGCCTCGCGCGCGTATAAATTTTTTGCCTATTTTTTCAGGTACTCGATCCCCATATTTTCTTTAAATTGATTCTTATAGACCCCATATATATTTGTAGTACGTTGCATTTAATTTGACTCAGCAACCATGCTACAACAAGGAGTTATCTCATGATGTTGGCTGACCCAAGCAAAAAATACCGCCGTATGTATCAACGAGTGGATTTACCAGATCGTCAATGGCCAAACAACGAAATTAACAAAGCACCGATTTGGATGAGTACCGACCTTCGTGACGGTAACCAAGCGATTTTTGAACCAATGAACATGGATCAAAAATTGAAAATGTTCAAAATGTTGGTGAAAATCGGCTTTAAACATATTGAAATCGGCTTCCCTTCTGCTTCACAAATCGACTTCGACTTTACTCGTATGTTGATTGAAGAAGATTTGATTCCTGAAGATGTATACATCGAAGTATTGGTTCAGGCACGTGATCATTTAATTGCACGTACATTTGAAGCTTTAGTTGGTGCGAAACGTGCGATCGTCCATATTTATAATTCGAACTCCCCGACTTTCCGTAAGAAAGTGTTGAATGTCGATGCAAATGGTTCAAAACAACTTGCAATCAATGCCGCGACAAAAGTAAAAGAGTATGCAGCCGAATATCCAGCAACGGACTGGATTTTCCAGTACAGCCCTGAATGTTTCTCTGCAACTGAATTAGAAGTCGCAAAAGATGTCTGTGATGCTGTAACTGAAATTTGGGAAGCATCTCCTAGCAACAAAGTCATTTTAAACTTACCTGCAACAGTCGAAGTTTCAACACCAAATGTCTATGCCGATCAAATCGAATGGATGCACCGTAATTTAGCACGTCGTGATGGGGTGATTATCTCAGTTCACTGTCACAATGACCGTGGTTGCGGTATTGCAGCATCTGAGTTGGCAATTATGGCAGGTGCTGACCGTGTTGAAGGTTGTGTGTTTGGTAATGGTGAACGTACAGGTAACGTTGACGTTGCCGCAATTGCCTTGAATATGTACACCCAAGGTGTTGCGCCAGAATTAGACTTCTCAAATATCAATGAAATCATTGCAACTGTTGAAGAATGTACTGGTTTGCCTGTGCACCCTCGTCATCCATATGCAGGTGATTTAGTCTTTACTGCATTCTCTGGCTCTCATCAAGATGCGATTAAAAAAGGCTTTGAATTCCAGAAGGATGAAGACATTTGGGATATGCCATATTTACCAATCGACCCTAAAGACTTAGGTCGTGATTATGATGCGGTGATTCGTGTGAATAGCCAATCTGGTAAAGGTGGTATTGCCTACTTATTAGAGTCAAATTACAACGTTGCATTGCCACGTCGTGTACAAATTGAGTTCAGTCAGATCGTACAACAACATACTGATGAAAATGGCACTGAGATCAGCGCAACTGAAATTTGGACTTTATTCCAAAACACTTATGTTGATATCAAAAACCGTCATTATCAAATGAAGCATTATCAATTGTCAGATATCAATGGCACACAAATCATTGAATTAGACATTGAAATTGAAGGTGAGATTCAACGCTTACGTGGCGAAGGTAATGGCCCAATTTCAGCGATGTTAAATGCATTACAACTTCCAATTGATGTTGTGAACTATGAAGAACGTAGCATCAGTTCAGGTGCAAATGCGAAAGCGCTTGCCTTAATTGAGCTTCAAGTGAAAGGTGCTGGTAAGAGCGCATTTGGTGCAGGTGTTCACGACAACATTGTCACTTCATCAATTGAAGCAATTATCGCATGTACTAACCGCTTGATCGAGCAAGGGGTTTTGACAACTGAACAAGTGGTTGCAGCAGCCGTCTAAATTTGTGAAATTTCACATAATGCTCAGTAAAGCTGAGTTGTAATATCAGAAAAAATGACTTTTGAAAGGATACCTGAATTGGTATCCTTTTATTATTAATGATTTAATATAGGGCGAATCATTCCAGTGTCTTTTCCATCGGATTCAGTGGGTTTAGTCACACCACAAAAGTTTCAGTTTGAACAACCTCTAGAACTCGAATGTGGGCGTATTCTCCCCCGTTTTGATTTGATGGTTGAAACCTATGGAACACTCAATGCAGATAAGTCAAATGCGATCTTAATTTGCCATGCATTATCAGGACATCACCACGCTGCTGGTTTTCATCATGAAGATGATAAAAAAGCAGGTTGGTGGGATAGTTGTATTGGCCCAGGAAAAGCAATCGATACCAATCATTTCTTTGTGGTTTCATTAAACAACATTGGTGGTTGTAGCGGTTCAACTGGCCCAACTTCGCCGAATCCAGAGAATGAAAATCGCCCTTATGGCCCAGACTTTCCGCTTGTTACAGTCCGCGACTGGGTAAAAACTCAAGCAATGCTGTCAGATCGTCTAGAGATTGAGATTTGGTATGCAGTTATTGGTGGTTCATTGGGTGGCATGCAAGCATTGCAATGGTCTTTGGATTATCCAGATCGTTTAAAAAAATGTGCCATCATCGCAAGTGCACCAAAGCTTTCAGCACAAAATATTGCATTCAACGAAGTTGCACGCCAATCAATTCTTTCCGATCCTGATTTCCATCATGGTCGTTATTTGGAACATGATAGCTATCCAAAACGTGGCTTAATTTTAGCGCGTATGGTTGGGCATATTACCTATCTCTCCGAAGAAGCGATGAAGCAAAAATTTGGCCGTGATTTAAAATCAGGCAAATTTATGTACGGCTTTGATGTCGAATTCCAAGTAGAAAGTTACCTTCGTTACCAAGGCGAACAATTCAGCCGTAATTTCGATGCAAATACCTACTTGATTATGACCAAGGCATTGGACTACTTTGATCCATCTCGTGAATATGAGCACTCTTTGACGAAGGCTATGAGCCAACCTAAATGTAAGTTTTTGGTCATCTCATTTACCACGGATTGGCGTTTTAGCCCAAGCCGCTCACAAGAGTTAGTGGATGCATTGATTGATAATCACAAGCCTGTCAGCTACTTAGATATTGATGCTGAACAAGGTCATGACTCGTTCTTGTTCCCAATCCCACTTTATGTAAAAACACTACGAGCATTTTTAGGTGGAGAACAACAGTTGCAATCGACACCGCAGGAGGTTCACTAATGCGTATAGATCAACGACTCGCTGAAAAATGGATTAATCCGAATTCGAGCGTACTCGATTTGGGTTGTGGTGATGGTGAATTACTGGCTCATATGAGTAAACAGCACAATATTCGTGCCTATGGTCTAGAAATTGATCAAGAAAAGATTGCAATTGCGATCAGTCGGGGGTTAAATATTATCCAACAGGACTTAAACTTAGGTTTAAGCCGCTTTGCCGACCAATCTTTTGATTCTGTGGTTATGGCACAAGCTTTGCAAGCTGTAGATGCACCAGATGTATTACTTCGTGATATGGTGCGTGTCGGCAAACAGGCTATTATTACCTTTCCAAACTTTGCGTATTGGAAAACACGCTCTTTTCTAGCATTAAAAGGGAAAATGCCTGTTTCGGAAGCTTTACCTTATATGTGGTATAACACCCCGAATATTCATTTATGTACTTTCCGTGACTTTGAAGCCTTATGTGCTGAGAATCGGATTAAAATTATTAATCGACTTGCCGTTAATGGTGACCAACAAGGTAGTATGCTGAGCAAGCATATGCCGAACCTATTTGGTGAAGTCGCAATTTATCGAGTGAGCGCTCTATGAAAAAGACATTAATCAGCACATTTTTATTTGGTCTGATCAGTATACAAGCGCATGCTGACTATGTGACTCAACCGCAATCGGTTGCAGCACAAGCAGCACGATACTCAGTAATGGGTATTGATGAGTTACAACGCGCATCAAAAGCTGGTCAGGCTGGGGCACAATTTTATTTAGCAACTCGTTACCAATACGGTAAGGATGTGGCTAAAGATGAGAAACAAGCTTTTTCTTTGTTTAAAGCAGCAGCAGATCAAGGTATCTCAGCAGCACAATTAAACGTAGGTCGCATGTATGCTGATGGTATTGGTGTCAAAAAAGATGAAGCTTTAGCACGTAAATACTTTGAGAAAGCAGCAAGTCATGGTGACAATCGTGCCAGCTTTAATCTTGCAATGATGGAAGAGCAAAAGAAAAACTACATGGGTGCTTATCAATGGTATGAGCTTTCTACTCGTGATGGCATGCTCGACACTAAAGTAATTAAACTTTCAGAAGGTAAGAAAACTGCTTTAGCTGCTAACTTAACGCAAGATCAAATCCGTACTGCACGTGACCGTGCTGACAAATGGATTCAAGCACAGTAATTAAATCTACAAAATGACCTTTAGCATATATCTTTTAGGTACAATCTAAAGGTCATTTTTTTAATAGTATTCTAATAAATATTTGCTAAGTG
Organism: Acinetobacter sp. YQ_14; assembly: GCF_043102985.1. Classification (NCBI taxonomy): domain Bacteria; kingdom Pseudomonadati; phylum Pseudomonadota; class Gammaproteobacteria; order Moraxellales; family Moraxellaceae; genus Acinetobacter; species Acinetobacter sp. YQ_14. Next base: position 38,386 of record NZ_JBICJJ010000006.1, read on the forward strand.
AAAATATCATTCGAAGTTATACCTTATTCAAATGGGATATATTCTGGTCTCAACATACAAATTATTCCTTATGACTTACAACGAAATCCTAATTGCCATAATTCAATTGTGATTGATGAGTTTGCTTTTTCTTTAATAGAACGGTTGTTTTTAGAAAATGAAAATCCTTGGTCACATTGGGGTTACACTTATCTTGATACTGAAAAAACAATTATAGTTTTAAAAAAATTAAGTAATTATAAGACGTACTTAAGTTCTAAAAATTATTTAAATTATAAGGATGATGTCAAACTTCTTTATAAAAGAGATACTAAGATTTTTAAGAAAAAATTTCCTAAATATAAAAATGAAGTCTTAACCATGATTGATCAGCTAATAGCATTTCTAACAAAGATTTTGGAAAAAGATATTAATGGTATCACTGTAATTGGTGTTTGATTTCTCAAGATTCAATCTAGCGCTAAATTAAGTATAATCATTACTAGTTTTATTGAGATTTTTGCAATGTCTACTCCCCTCTGGTTCTCTCAAGGCAGTCTTGTCCTTGCAAGTAACAACAAAGGCAAAGTTGTCGAATTTGAACACCTCTTTCAACAACTCAACCTTCCTGTCGAGATTATTCCTCAAGGTAAACTGGATATTGAAGATGCGATAGAAGATGGTCTCAGCTTTGTTGAAAATGCGATTATCAAAGCCCGTCATGCCTCTAAACTATCAGGTAAACCTGCACTTGCTGATGATTCAGGACTTTGTGTTCCAATTCTAGGTGGTGCTCCAGGCATCTATTCAGCTCGTTATGCGGGTGAACATGGTAACGATGCTGCCAACAACCAAAAACTTTTAGCTGACCTCGCACCTTTTCGCAAAGATGGCGAAGTGATTGAAGGCATGTTTGTTTGCGTACTCGCATTAGTCACACATGCCGAAGATCCTTTACCACAAATCTTTCAAGGTATTTGGACAGGTGAAATCTTAGAAACTGCCCGCGGAGAAAATGGATTTGGTTATGACCCCCTCTTTTGGGTAGCTGAATGTAACTGTTCGAGTGCTGAACTCAGCAAAGAAGAGAAAAGTAAAATCAGTCATCGTGGCAAAGCAATGCAACTCTTCAAAGCCAGCTTAATTTAAATCAAGCTGCGTGCTCTAGTTGATGAATAAAAACTAGAGCACTTTTAGATAAAATAAAAAATCAAATACGCTTAAATTAGAAAAAACGCCTGTATTAGGTATTGATTACAAATCAAAAAGTAAAATCATCTATTCAAATATTTAAAGCTAATTGTTCCTCTGTCGCAAAATTGCAATATAAGTGTCACATATTTGTCATGCCAAGCTGTTGAGATATATACAAAGTTTGATAGGAATAAAATTATGGCTGGTTTATCTATTTGGCATGTACTCATTTTCGCTATTGTGGTTATTTTACTTTTCGGTACATCTAAGCTTAAAAACTTAGGTAAAGATGTTGGTGGCGCGGTAAAAGATTTCAAAAAATCAATGAAAGAAGAAGATGAGGCAACTGCATCTTTAAATGAACCACGCACGATTGATGCTCAAGTTAAAAATACTGAAAGTTCAGTAAAAAACTAAGCGAGCCTGATTATGCTGAATTTGGGAATGTCCGAATTATTAGTATTCGGCATTATTGCTTTACTTGTACTCGGGCCTGATAAATTACCTGAGGCTGCTCGTTTTGTCGGTAAATGGTACACAAAAATAAAACGCCTCGTCAGTAATGTTCAGAATGATATTGATCGTGAACTCCGACTATCAGAATTACGTGAGCAAATGCAAAAAGAGATGCAACGTATCGCTGAGCTAGAACAAAAAATGCAAGTACAGATCAATGAATTAGAACAGCAAAGAGCGTCTGTTCTTGCACAAGAGAACTCGACTAGCAGTGACCAACCAATTAAGGTTCAAACATCATATTCATATCTCATACAGCCTTTAGCATTGATTTATTTTCCTAAATTCGCTGTCTTACACTTGGAATCCTATAAATCAAACTCGGATTCTGACTCATCGGTTTCAGAATTAAAGGTAGCTGTATGAACCCATCGTCTACTCAACAATTACCTTCATCTAATACGGTGAATGATGAGCAAGAAAATAAACTAGAAGAAATGCCGATTACGAAGCATTTAATGATTTTAAGGAAACACTTATTTAAAATCGTAAGCGCATTACTCGTTTTATTTTTTTGCTTGTTGCCTTTTGCAAATCAGACTTATCAATTACTTTCTGAGCCATTAAGAGCACAGCTTCCTGTTAGCTCATCAATGATTGCAACAGATGTAACCGCAACATTCATGGCACCATTCAAGCTGAATTTTTTCGTTGCTCTTATGCTTGCAATGCCTTTCATCATTTACCAAATTTGGTCATTTGCAAAGCCCGCTCTGTATGAAAAAGAAAAATCTTTGGCGTTTCCATTATTAGTAAGCAGCATTGTCTTATTTTACGCTGGTATCGCTTTTGCGTATTTTATTGCTCTTCCTTCTATTTTACATTTTTTTATGAGTGTATCGCCTGAAACTGTAGCCCCTATGACGGACATCAATAGTTATCTAGCTTTTTGTTTGAAACTATTTTTAGTATTCGGTTTAACTTTCGAAATCCCTATCATTACATTATTACTGATTTTAATTGGGATCGTAACAACACAAAGCCTAGTAGAAAAGCGGCGGTTTATCATCGTTGGATGTTTTTTTATTTCTATGTTCGTTACCCCACCCGATGCTATTTCAATGATTATGTTAGCAGTCCCAATGTGGCTCCTGTTTGAGCTTGGATTACTGTTTGGAAAAATTATAGAAAAAAGAAAGACGGCTTAGATTATTCTTGAAAAAAAACAGGTTTTTACCTGTTTTTTTATTTCTTATATTTTACTTATTAATTGATTTTTCACAAATTTGTCATGCAAATGTAAATGCTTCGTCATATTTAAACATTAAGTTAATTGGGGGAAAACTTTCAGAACAACTGTTACTATTTTAGGAATATTCCATGACCGAGCTATCGCCATATCATGAAGATCAAGAGTTGGATAACAACACATCAGACAATATCCATTTCCGTGACATTTTAGAACAACACATTAGTCGCCGTAGCTTAATTAGCAAAACTGCGAGTGGTGCTGTCGCATTAACTTTGGCTTCTACGTTGACTGGCTGTAACGACAACGATAATAATAACTCTAATAATAATGGTGGAACACCAACACCTGTTGATCCGAATCAAAAACCAGAAAAATTGTCATTCTCACCAGTCTCAAAAAATCTAGATGATATTGTTACTGTTCCTGAAGGTTATCAAGCGACTGTTTTATATGCTTTAGGTGACTCGATCAACCCAACATATGCTGAATGGGATGATAATAATATTCCATCAGGCCCAAGTTTCCAGTTTCGTTCAGGTGACTGTCACGACGGTATGCATTACTTCGGCATGAATGCTTCTACTCAACGCTTTGATGAAAGCATTTCAGATCGTGGTTTGCTGGTCATGAACCACGAATATATCAACCCAACTTTCCTACACCCTAAAGGACCAACGAAAGTTGATGGTCGTCGCCCTGAAGATGAAGTGATTCGTGAAGTAAATGCACATGGTGTTTCTGTCATCGAAATCAAAAAAGATAAAACTTCACAAAAGGTAGAGGTTGTTAAGAACTCTATCTTCAACCGTCGTATTACGGGTTCTACAGTAATGGACTTTGCTGGCGCCGCTGCTGGTTCAGCTTTACTTGCAACTGCTTATTCACCAGCTGGCCGCCAAACACGTGGTACACACAATAACTGTGGTAATGGTTACACGCCATGGGGAACTTATCTAACAACTGAAGAAAACTTCATTGGATATTTTGCTCGTAGCACAACTGACGATGCTTTACGCAGCCCAGAAGAAATTATTGCACTGAAACGCTATGGTCTAAAAGCTGGTTCTAGCTCACGTTATGGTTGGGAATCTGCAATTGGTGGAGTTGAATCTCAAGACCTATATGATCGTTGGAATGCTGATGCGAAAGCAGATATGGCAACAAAAGATTATCGTAATGGACCAAATACATTTGGCTGGATGGTTGAAATCGATCCATTTGATGGTCGTCAAAACCCAGTAAAACGTACTTCATTAGGACGTTTTGCACATGAAGATAGCGCCTGCCGAGCTGTTGTAGGACAACAACTCGCATTCTATATGGGTGATGATTCACGCGGTGAATACATCTATAAATTTGTGTCAGATGCAAAATGGGATGCCAACGATATTAATGGCGGTTACGCTGCTGGCGATAAATACATGAACGCTGGTAAGTTATATGTTGCGAAGTTCAATAATGATGGTTCAGGTCAATGGATTGAACTTAGCTTTGGCAAAAATGGCTTAAATCAAACCAACGCAGTTTATCCATTTAACTCTCAAGCAGATGTTGTAACCTTTGCTCGTTTAGCTGCTGACTCGGTTGGTGCGACCAAAATGGACCGTCCTGAATGGTGTACAGTAAATCCAGAGAATGGTGAGGTTTACGTTACTTTAACTAATAACTCTAACCGTGGTTCAAGTTATCCAACAGATGCTGCAAACCCTCGTACTTATGAAGATTTATATAACAATACAAAAACTCAAAAAGGCAATGTAAACGGTCATATTATTCGTTTCCGTGAAACTGCTGACTTAACTACTGCTGAAAGTTTCAAATGGGATATCTATCTATTTGGTGCTGAAGCTTCTATGGCAGCAAACATCAACCTTTCAGGTTTGACAGATAATAATGATCTTTCAAGTCCAGACGGTATGTGGTTTGACCCACGCGGTGTTCTTTGGATTCAGACAGATGACGGTGCATATACAGACGTAACAAACTGTATGATGCTTGCTGCTCTACCAGGTCAAATTGGTGATGGTGCTGCGGCGACCACTTCAAATGGTACTGAGACACTTGTTGGTAAAAAAGTAACTGATGAAACATTACGTCGATTCCTTACTGGACCAAAACAATGTGAGATCACAGGTATCGCTATGACACCAGACTACAAAGCAATTTTCATCAATGTCCAACATCCTGGTGAAGATTCAGATGATTATGCAACTCCAGCAAGTAACTGGCCTGCAACTCAAACAAATCCAAATAATACAACTGCTCGCCCTCGTTCAGCGACTGTTGTGATTACACGTACCGATGGTGGAGTAATTGCAGGATAATCCTAGCTTACCCGCTAAAATAATGCCGACAAATGTCGGCATTATTTATTTCAGCAAGCTCAGTGTTATTTCCTCAAGATGCCCCTGCTGCTCACCTTGTTGCGTTTTCTCAAGCCAATGCCACTGTTCAGATGTCATTCTTAAAAAATTCGAACAGCGCGTCCCATAAATCGGACTTTGAATAAAGGTGGAAGAAAGTAACTCCTCCATTTCCACACTGACTCCCGTATTTGGTAAAAGATCAGGAATAATCTTTCTCTCATCCTCCAAAATATCCCATACCGCATTTTTTAAATCTGATGCTGAAATATCAACTTGCTGCAACATCGGTAGAAACTCTTGTGTAAAACGTTTGCGCAAATGTTTAGTTTTCTCCCAATCCTCAGTCATTAATCCATTGGAAACCACGTACACACCATTGGCTAACACTTGAGGTGCTTCGCCACGATTACTCATATACACCGCTTGCTCACGATCACCAACGAATAAATTAAAGCCTGCATAGGCTTGTTGCTGTTGTTCTAAGTTTTGCGCGAAGCGAATGGGTGGCAAGTCACTTTCTAAAAAGTCCTGAATAAGTTTTCCACGCGAGGTTTCATATTGGTTTTTATCATGTCCATTGCGAAAGTTTGTCACAATTGCCCAGCGACCTGATGCGGTGACACCCATCCAAGTTCCGCCAGACTGTAAATCCTGTCCTGCAACGATCTGACTATTTTCCCAAAGATGCAGCGTTTGACTTGGACGATGATAAAACTCATCACGATTTGAAATTAAACAAAGTGGCATATCCTCAAGAACATGCCATGCAAAAGCGACGATACACATTATTTTGTTCTCACATCTTTACACATTGAATGTACAACATTTTTCACATCATTCCGCTACAATCTGCTCAAAATATAAAATTGAGGAACAGCAATGCTGACCTATCCTAATATTGATCCAGTCGCACTGAGCTTAGGACCAGTCAAAGTGCACTGGTATGGACTGATGTATTTATTGGCCTTTCTGTGTGCATGGGGTTTAGCATCATATCGCGCTAAGCAACGTGATGGATGGACTGGTGACATGGTCTCAGACCTTGTGTTTTATGGTGCGTTAGGTGTCGTGCTTGGGGGCCGTGTAGGCTATGTGCTGTTTTATGAGTTTGGTAAATTTTTAGAAAACCCACTCTGGTTATTCCAAGTGTGGACAGGTGGCATGAGCTTCCACGGTGGCTTCCTTGGGGTCATTATTGCGATGTTATTCTGGTGTAAGAAATACCAAAAAACATGGTTTCAGACTTTGGATTTCATCGCACCGTGTGTACCAACAGGTTTAATGTTCGGTCGTATTGGTAATTTCATTGGTGGTGAACTTTATGGTCGCCAAGTTCAAGATCCAAACTATCCATTTGGCATGATTTTTCCAACAGATCCATTAGGATTGGTTCGTCACCCATCACAAATTTATCAAGCTTTGTGTGAAGGTCTGCTTCTATTCATCATCTTATGGTGGTTTAGTGCGAAACCTCGCCCACGTATGGCAGTTTCAGCATTATTCTTGATCGGCTATGGCGTTGCACGCTTCTTCATGGAGTTCTTCCGTCAACCAGATATTGACCAAGGCTTTATCTTGTTTGGCTGGATGACCAAAGGGCAAATCCTTAGCTTCCCAATGATCATTATTGGTCTATGGATGATGTGGTATGCCTATCACAAGAAAATCTACGATTGGCAAATTAAGAAATAATAAAAAGGGAGCTGATGCTCCCTTTTTTCTAATTAAAACGTTCCGATTAACGCTTTCACGACCTCACCTAACCGCTTCCCTTGAGCTTCACACAACACTTTTTCATCTTGGCTTAAACTCTGATCATGACGAGGGCCACTGACATGACTCGCCCCATAAGGTGTTCCACCTGTTTTGGTATTTGATAGCGCAGGAATAGAATTCGGCAGTCCTAAAATCATCATGCCATGATGGAACAGTGGCGGTAACATTGTCAGCAATGTGCTTTCCTGCCCACCGTGCATTGATCCTGATGAAGTGAATACACATGCTGGTTTATTATGTAAAGCGCCATTCAGCCATAGGCTCGTGGTCTGATCCCAAAAATATTTCATCTCACTCGCCATGTTGCCAAAACGAGTTGGAGAGCCAAGTGCTAAACCTGAACAATGCGTGAGATCTTCTAAGCTACAATAGATATCACCATCTGCTGGAATACTTGGCTGAGCCTCTGTCACAACAGTCACTAAATTCGGTACAGTACGAATTCGTGCAGTCATGCCTGAAGCTTCAATTCCATCAGCAATCAAGTGTGCCATTTGCTTAGTTGAACCATATTTACTGTAATAAAGTACAAGAACGTAAGGTTGCATCAGTTTCGGTAATTTTGTTAAAAAGAACACTATACGACATTTTTTATAGTTTGCGCGGTAGTAAGTCTTGTGATTTTCACAAGATTTTTATTAAAAATAATTAGGATAGAACCCATGATCTTAGACCGTTATCTAAAAAAATTACCTTTTTTAGAGAAAACATGGTTTCAGTTTATTGTATTTGTGTTACGGCGCTTCAAGGCTGATCGTTGTCAGGAACAAGCAGGTTCTTTGACTTATACGACCCTATTTGCTGTGGTTCCAATGTTAACTGTATTCTTGGTTATCATTTCTTCGATTAAGGCGTTAGAGCCTGCTCGACAGCAGCTACAACAACTCATTTATAGTAACTTTTTACCTAAAAGTACCATTGCTTTTGATAAAGCGCTTAATGCTTTTACCGAGAAATCAAGTAACTTGACCATCATTGGTGTGCTGTTTCTTTTTGTCACAACCGTTTTAATGCTGACCTCAATCGAGAATGTTTTCAACCGTATTTGGCGCGTTAAAGAGACACGTTCAGGTTTGGTTGGCTTTATGCGTTATTGGACCATTATTTCATTAGGCCCAATCGTGCTCGGTAGTGCATTTGTCCTCTCCTCTACTGTTGCTTCGATGAATATTCTGAGCAATAACTTTGCTGGTTATCAATTAAATGGATCTTTTATCTTATGGATGATCTCATTTTTATTGACCATTATTGGTTTCTTTATTCTGTATTGGACGATTCCAAATCGTACCGTGCCTATTCCCTCCGCACTGATTGCTGCCTGTTTTAGTGCAACCGTTTTTGAAATCTTAAAACGCTTCTTCGGTTGGGTGATGAGCAACTTCACTAGCTATGAAATCGTTTATGGTGCGTTCGCTGCCGTTCCTATTTTCCTGCTCTGGATCTACCTTTCTTGGAACATGATTTTGCTCGGTGTCGAAGTAAGTTATGCATTGACTGCATTTCACTCAGGAAAGGAACAAAAACGCCATCCGATCTTGATGTTATTGGACATTTTGGAATTGTTTTATAAAAAGCAACAGATTGGCGAAAGTGTTTCGGAGCAAGAGCTTCTCGGCATTATTGGACGAGGAGAATTGGGCCGCCTGCCTGCATATATCCTTCAATTAGAGGAACAAAATCTGGTTAAGCGTACCGACAAGGATGAATACGTTTTGGTTCGCAATCTGGCACAAGTCGATTTCTGGAGTTTCTTTACTGCGCTACCTTATCGGCTTCCACTCCGTGAGGATGTTCTGAATATTCATCAAGATGATGAATGGATGGAGCGACTTGGACCTTCATTGATCGAAAGCAATGATTACTTAGCAGCCAAACTTTCCATCCCGCTTTCCACCATCTTTGAACAGAAATAAAGATCACCTAAAAGACCTCAACAGAGGTCTTTTTTTATTTCCGTAACCAACCCTGCAAGCTCACAACAACGATTCCAAGCAAAACCAATGCAGAACCAACCACAAAGTTTAGCTCTACAGTTTCATCCAATAACCACACACCAAAAGCCAAACCAAATAATGGCGTTAAAAATGAAAATACACCTAAACGAGAAGCTAAATAATTTCTAAGTAACCAAAACCATGCAAGGAAACTTGCGAAAGAAACAATCAAGGTATGAAATGCCAAGCTACCAAAAACCAAGGGAGTAAAATGGATGGTGGATTGTCCCAGAAAAACAGCCAAGCTAAATAACAAGACAAAGCTCCCTGCAAGCTGATAAAACAAAGTCTGAGTCACTGCGGCCTGAGCCAAAGAGGATAAACGCACGGTAATCGTCGTTGCAGCCCAAGCAATTGCAGCCGCCAAAGCCAATAAATCCCCCCAAAGCATTTGTTGCTCAAGTACTGTTGTAGGGCCTTGATTGGGGCGAATAAAGGTTACAACGATCCCCATAAATGCAATCGCGATCCCACTCCATTGCAATACACTTAAACGTTCAGACGGTAACTTCCAATGCAATCCTAAGGCAACAAAAATCGGAGCGGTATATAGCAATACCACGGCGTGAGATGCTGAGGTTAGATTTAACGCTTGTGCCAATAAGAAGAATTCTAAAGAAAAAAGAACAGCAACCAAACCGCCTGCTTTAAGGTTTTGTCGATTAAACAGTTGACTGTTTTTATCCAGCCATAACAAAGGCAATAACAAAATTGCAGCCAAACCTGAGCGCAATGCAATTTGCATCAAGGGCGAGATATCGGGAGCAGCCATTTTTAAAATCACTTGCTGCAATCCCCAAATCATACAAAGCACGATCATTAGACCTGATGCTTTTGCATCTAAAGCTTTCCGCTCATCCATTGCCCGCTCCCAATTTTCATTCTAGAGAGCCAATATAAGCCTGTCAGATTTTCATGATATAGTGAAAATCTGACAATACATACATGTTTTCGGGCAATTCTCACTCTATGAAAAAAACAGCACAAAGATTTCAGGATTTCCAAAAAATTCCTGCCATCAATGATATTCCTGCCCCGTTATGGTTAAGAGTTCGCGATGCACCTGCGGAAACAATCTACCCCGAACACGCACATGCTTGGGGTGAATTTATTTATGCCTTTGATGGTGTTTTAGAAGTAAATATCGAGCAAATCCATTATTTAACACCGCCACCTTATGGTATTTGGCTACCACCACATATGCAGCACAGTGGCATTAACCGAAATGATGTCACTTACTGTACGCTGTATGTCCATGAATCTTTGTGTCAGCAGATGCCGCAACAGGCAGGTATTCTACTGACTGCACCACTAGTTCCATCCTTACTCGAACATATTCGTAGTCATCACTTACCCGACCATGATCCTGAATATTTAAGGCTGCTCCAAGTGCTGCTTGATTGCTTAACACATGCCGAATTAGTCGGAAGTTATTTACCCACTACACAACATCCAGCTCTTGCTCAAATTCTTAATCATTTACATGAGCATCCAGCAGATGATAGTACCTTAGAAGAACTCGCTAAAATGATCAACATGACTGAGCGAACCTTGGCACGTTATAGCCAAAAAGAGCTTGGTATGTCTTTGCACGAGTGGCGACAACGTTTAAAAGTCATGAAAGCAATGTCGATGTTAAACAAAGGCAAAACCATTGAAAGTATTGCGCTCGATTTAGGTTATGCTAGTTCCTCAGCTTTTATTTATATGTTCAAACGTTGGATGCATTTCACCCCAGATCAGTTTCGAAAACTCTATCAAGGCAGTTAAGGCAGCTCGAAACGTTTTAAATTTTCCTGTTCATAGGGTGCATCTTCAGCGGGATAACGCAAATTGACATGCCCCTTTTGCTTCGCCAAAGACCAAATAATACTCTCACCTGCGGGCAAAATTTTTGCATGTTTTTGGTAAAGTGCATCACTGTAGGCTTGTTCACTATCAATCAACTGCCAATCATGTGCTTGAAATGCCTGTATGACATCATTCAGAAATGCCGCATTGATCGCATTTACATGTAACAACAAAACATGCTTAGGCGAATAGCCCAACGTTCCAATCGCTAATTGATCATAATATGCGGCCCGATCAAGTAAATGAACAATATAAGCCTGTTTTAACTTTTCAAGATACTGCGTCTGTCCTTGTTTTTGATAGGCGATATATTTCTGATTATAAAACCAATCACTAGCATCAATACTGACAGCGCCAGATTGATAATGATGTTGTTTTAAGTACGCTGCAACGCGATCTCGTTTTTCAAGCGTATTTCCCTCTTTTAAAAAAGGAAAACGATATCTTGCCGTCCAACCCGTTAGCGGACGAAAAACCTGTTCAGCACGTTGTATGCCTGCAATATATTGCTGACTGCTAATATGGTCTTTGTTGAGATTTAGATGTAACTCACTGTGATTCCCAATTTGATGCCCTTGCTTGCCCCATTCAGCTACAAGCTGCAAACCGGCATAATCCCCTATTTTAATAACACTTGGATAAATAATACTTTTTAGTTGATGTTGTTTGAGTTGTTGTAAAATTTGCTGATTAATCTGCACCGCTTGCGAATTTAGATCGGGATTCACACCATCATCAAAGCTTAATGCCAGTTGTTTTGCCTGCCCCATTGTTGTCACGAATATCAGCAGCAGACCTAAGCATTTTTTCATGATTATTCTTCCCTTTTATTTTTAAATAAAAATGGCGCTGATCTTATAAAAGTCAGCGCCATTCTAAACATTATTAAGCGTTTACAAAGGTATCCCAGTCATATTCTCCAGTCTGGGTAATCAACTTCATTGTCAACTGATCATTCGGATGTAATGCACCAACGCCAGCTGGCGTTCCAGTCATAATCACATCGCCTGCTTGTAAGCTGAAAGATTGATTGATCTCAACCAGTAAAGCACCAATATCAAATAACATATCTCGGCTAAAACCGTGCTGACGCTCAACTCCATTAATCGTCAGGATCAGCTCTAATTCTTGCAAGTCACCGATTTCATCTGTTTCGACCCAATCCGCTAAAATACATGCACCATCAAAAGCTTTCGCTCGCTCCCAGGGCTGTCCTTTGGCTTTTAAGTCACTTTGTAAGTCGCGCAGCGTGAGGTCCAAACCTAGCGTGATTGCACCAATAGCTTCTAAAGCTTTTAGTTTATCCGTCTCTTGGGAAAGAGGATGTGCGATTTGCAAACAAATTTCACATTCAAAATGGCACTCGCCTAAAGCCTGATTCCATTTAACACCTTGCGTCAGTGAACCGATACTGCTGGGTGGTTTCATAAATAAAATCGGACGATCTGGAATTGCATTACCAAGCTCTTTTGCATGCTCAGCATAATTTCTGCCTACACAAACAATTTTTGATGGCTGAGTACTCATGTAAGCTCCTTGTTGTTATAACCAATAATGAGTTTATTTTTTAAAGCTATTTTCAAACTTCGTTTGATCTGCTGAATCGGTAAATGCTCGTTTGGGCACGATAATCACCGTATGATTTTTCAACTCTAACATGTAGGTCAACTTGCCTACTGCAAAGGATTGTACTTCAGCATACTGCGCTGTTTGTTTCTTTCCTGTTGAGTAAAGTTCAAAATGATCTTGGTAGAGATCAATGCCTTGCTCACTTTTTCCAAATTGATAACGCACGAATTGACGCTTAAACAACATCGGCAATAACCAATAACGCATCACACCCTGCATAATCAGAAAGAAAACGCCAAGCGCGACGTAGTAGCGACCTACATCAGTAAAACCGAGATAAACACCCCACAAAATAATCGCAATACTAATCGCTGGGGTGAGAAAACGCGTAAGAGGCTTTTTTCCAAAAGTGACTAAGGCAAAACCATCTTGAGATTCTTGTAAGTTAAGGTAATAACGCACAGATACGGTTGGACGCTGTTCAGACATACTCGGCTTCTAATTTTGCTCATCATGAATGGGCATAAATATTACACTAATTTAAATGGCTACATGTTGTTTTACACAATATGACTATTTTTTACTCTAGAAAGAAATTATAAATATTTTGGATTCACTGTTATGGATAAACACCCATTGCTCAACAGGTAAATTATAAGAACTCAAAGGAATGTAATGTCTTATTTTTCTCGCCTCATTTCTATAGGCATTTTATTCGGAGTAAGTCCGTTTAGTTTTGCTCAGATCATTACATGGTCTGACAATATTCCAAGTGCTTTACAGCCTTTTCAAAATAATCCTCAGCTTTTAGCCAGTTATACGCAAGGCAATATTTTTATTTATGGGCACCCTGCCGTAAAAACCTCTGTCCCAACATTAAAAAACAATCCTCAGCCAAGTGTTAGTTTTAATACTGCTGCGATTATTGTCCCCGCCAATACCCAACGCGTTTCTGAAACATTGACTGACTTTAGTCATTATGTTGGTCTATTTCCAACATTGAAATCTGCCAAACGTATTGAACAATCAGGCAATATCGTACAGATGAAATATAAAGTCTCCATCCCAACCCCTATTCCTGTACTTAATTTCAATGAAGATGTGACATTACAACATCAGATTAAAGCCAATAGCATCGCGAGTTTGGTGGTCGATGCACCTATTCCTTACGGAGTAGGGAAATTAGAGTGGTTTGCACTCGATGACAACAGAACTTTGATCACCTTAACGCAATGGGGAGATCTAAACCAACCCAAAGGCTTTATCATCAAAAAAATATTAAATGCCATTCCTGAAGTTAAACTTGGGATTCCCAGTACAAGTAATGCATTTATTTTAGAATCCCTCAGAAATCGATTTATTGGACAAAACACGGCTGCACTCAATGCAGGGCAAATGCCCAATCCACAACTCAGTGCAGCTCAATTAACAAAAATCACTCAACTGATTCAAGCATCCCAACAACCAGTCAGCGTGTTACATGCCCCGACGAGCGTACCGTATACTCACGGACGTGAAGGCATGCGATTTACAACGACCTATCATTTTTATAAGCATCCGCCACAGCAACTACAGAAATGGTTAAGTCCAATGTCTTATCAGGAGTTATTTCCAAGACAAATTAAAAAAGTCGTCACGACACCCATTCAAAACCAAGGACAAAATGCTGATATTCAAGTCAATGTCGGTTTAGGGGTCATTAATATTCCCTTTGCATTTAAACTGCATTTTAACTATCCAAATGACACCGAGAATAGTTTTTATGCCACGGGTGGTGATTTACGTTTTATTAAAGGAAAAATGGAGTTGACTGAGCTCAAACAAGGCAGTTTATTTAAAATAACCACCAGCGCAAAAATTGATGAAAAAGCACCATTTTTATTAAGGGCAATGCGCAGCTTGCCTTATCATGATGTGCTGCCTGCTGTTGGAGGTAATACCGTGTTTGTACAGAAAGTTAAAAACAAAATATAAATTTCAGGCACAAAAAAACCGCTAAGTTAGCGGTTAATTCTTCAAATTGGTGCGCTCAGAGAGATTCGAACTCCCGACCCCTTAGTTCGTAGCCAAGTGCTCTATCCAGCTGAGCTATGAGCGCGTATTTGATGGAGGGCATTATACGCACTTTTTCCCATTTGATAAGAACTTTATTGCAAAATAATTTCAATTGATTATAGATTCAGCACATCGTTTAAAAACACATCAGTACACAATATAAACATTTGCTTTCAATTGAAATACGAGACAAGAGTTTCTGCTTAATCACTACGATCAAAATTTTCATGATTTATTATTAAATTTCAGAAGATTAAAAAGTTGTTTACAGCGTTAGATGCTTTGTTTCACATTTTATTCACTTAGCTTTTGATATGGATTTTAGCTATTTTATCCATATTTTCTCTCTTCTCTCACACTAAAAAAATAAGCTAAGCAGTTGATTTTTATTATCCCCAAGATTTTCACAAAAACTACGCTTTATCGAGTGGCGTTGACAAAAAATAGTTAAACATTCAATACTTTTTATTAATTATGAGACAGGAGTCACATAATTATAAGGACGAATAAAACAAGACTTTAATAATTATGATAGGTATACCAATATGTTATTTAAAAATATCTTATCACCCATAACAGGCATCCTTTCTCTTCCAAGCCAGAATAATCAAGGCTCATCATCTTCTGTGAATACGGTATCAACAGTCAATAATAATCAAATAGAAGATAGTACCTTGACCAATAATAGCAGTAGTTCTGCTTATGATGGTTTGTTGAATGGAACTGCCGCTGGAAACGGTGAACAAAACTACGGTGTTGGCGTAGGCAATGGCGAAGGCGTTAATTTTCCTATTCCATTTACGACAACTTTCTATTCACTCGGAGACTCATATTCTTGGTTTGGCAATGCTGAACCTGTCACATCTTTAAATACAGCACCAACGTCCTCTTCAATCCATTTACAAGATCAAGATACGATTGATAACAGTAATACGGGTACTGCGGGAAATGGCAATGATGGTGGTTTCTTAAATGGTACTGCTTCAGGTAATGGCGATCATAACTATGGCATTGGTGATGGAAATGGCGATGATGCCAACATCATTACACCTATCACCACACCTGTAGACTCCCTAGGGAATGCTTATGCAGTAATTGGTGGTGGTGCAGTTGATTCAATCAATACAACTCCGACCAGTTCAACAGTTGTTATTGAAGACAATGACAATACCAATAACAGCAATACTGGCGTAGATGCCGCTGGGAATGGAAACGCAGGCGGTCTTCTGAATGGCGTCGCTGCGGGAAATGGTGAACATAATTATGGGATTGGTGATGGCAATGGTGATGATGCCAGTGTCACAACACCTTGGACGACACCAGTGCAATCTGTTGGAAACTCAATCTCTGGAATTGGCGGTGGCAGTGTAGACTCCATCAATACAGCACCAACAGTATCTTCAACCCATCTTCAAGATAATGACACAACCAATAATAGCAACAATGGTACAGGCACATCAGGCAATGGTTCTGGTGGAGGTTTAGCCAATGCTGTTGGTGCAGGAAATGGTGAACAAAACTACGGCATTGGGAATGGCAATGGTGACGATGCCAGTGTGACCACACCTGTAACTGCTCCTTTTCAAAGCATTGGCAACTCGATTGCTGGGATCGGAGGTGGTGATGTAGATTCCGTGAACAGTACGCCAACAGTGGCATCCAATGTCATCGAAGACAATGACACAACAGACAATAGCAATAATGGCATGGGGATAGAGGGTAGCTCAGGCAATGGGATTGGCAATGGTCTACTCAATGGCGTGAGTGCAGGTAATGATGAACACAACTATGGGATTGGCAATGGAAATGGCGATGATGCAAGTGTCACGATGCCATGGACAACGCCAGTTCAAGCGGTTGGTAACTCAGTCGCAGGCATCGGTGGGGGTGACGTCGGTTCAAGCAATAATGCACCAACCCTAAGTTCCAACATTGTTCATGACAATGATTCAACAGATAACAGCAATAATGCTACAGGCATAGCCAATTCAACAGGCAATGGTGTTGGCGGTTGGGGCAATGGTCCTGCTGCTGGCAATGGTGAACAAAACTATGGTATCGGGAACGGAAATGGCGATGATGTTGATGTAACTGCACCAGTCACCGCCCCTTTCCAAGCGTTAGGGAATTCTGTTGCGGGTATTGGTGGAGGTGATGTTGATTCAACCAATAATGCACCAACTCAAACGCTAAACTATGTCGAAGACAATGATTCAACCGACAATAGCAATAATAGTTCCAATAGCATTGATGGCTCTACAGGCAATGGTCTTGATGGCTTACTAAATGGCGTCAGCGCAGGCAATGACGAAAAAAACTATGGTATTGGCAATGGAAATGGTGACGATGCAGATGTAACTGCCCAATGGACAACACCTGTTCAAGTTCTCGGTAACTCATTTGGTGGCATTGGTGGTGGCGATGTTTCTTCCAACAATAATGGAGCAACAACCTCAACAAATATTGTTCAAGACAATGACAGTATTGATAACAGCAACAATAGCAATGGTCTTGGCAGTGCTGTAGGTAATGGGATTGATGGTTGGGG
This sequence comes from Acinetobacter sp. YQ_14, assembly GCF_043102985.1. Lineage (NCBI taxonomy): Bacteria > Pseudomonadati > Pseudomonadota > Gammaproteobacteria > Moraxellales > Moraxellaceae > Acinetobacter > Acinetobacter sp. YQ_14. Next base: position 55,426 of record NZ_JBICJJ010000006.1, read on the forward strand.
CAACGGCCCCGCAGCAGGTAATGGCGAACAAAACTATGGTATCGGCAATGGAAATGGCGATGATGTTGATGTTACAGCCCCATTCACAACACCCGTCAATGTTCTAGGTAATGCATTTGGAGGTATTGGCGGTGATGTTTCATCGACGAACAATGGCTCAACCACAACTCTCAACCACGTACAAGACAATGACAGTACCGATAATAGCAACAATGGTGGCACTGGTTTGGGCAGTGCTTCTGGTAATGGGATTGGCGGCCTACTCAATGGTGTGAGCGCTGGAAATGGTGAACATAACTATGGCATCGGTAATGGTAACGGTGATGATGTCGACTGGACATCACCTGTCGTCAGCCCAATCAATATTATGGGCAATGGTGTCTCTGGAATAAATCAAAACAATGATGAAGACAGTTCTGGCAATACCTCAACCAACACAGCAACCACCAACACCACCAATATTGTTGAAGACAATGACTTTATTGATCATAGCAATAATGGCGCTGGTGCAGCCGGTAATGGCATTGGGGGTATTCTCAGCGGTTTCGGCGCTGGTAACGGAGAGCAAAATTACGGTATCGGAAATGGTAACGGCGATGATGCAGGCGTGATCATGCCAACAACGACACCAATCAACACCCTCGGAAATGAGTTTTCTTGGTTCGGCGACGCAAACAACTCATCCACAAATAATGCATCTACTACAGCATCAAATTATGTTTTTGAAAATGACAGTACAGATAACAGTAATAACGGCACTGGTATCAATAGTGTTGCAGGTAATGGTGTTGGCGGTTTACTGAATGGCGTTGGTTCTGGCAATGGAGAACATAATTACGGAATTGGCAATGGGAACGGTGATGATGCTAGTGTCGTCATGCCGATTACCACACCAATGAGTGGCTTGGGTAACTCATTTGCATTATTTGGAGATGCAAATTCAAGCTCTGTGAATGAATCATCAACAACCACTGTCAATCATTTTGAAGATAATGACACTACAAATAATAGTAACAGTAGCACTGGCATCGTCGAAGGAGCTGCTGGCAACGGCTTAGGCGGTTGGGGCAACGGTCCTGCCGCTGGTAATGGTGATCATAATTATGGCATCGGCAATGGTATTGGAAATGATGCCAGCGTTGTCTCCCCTATCACTGCCCCGCTGAGCGGCTCTGGTAATGCATTCTCACTCTTTGGCGATGCAACCTCTAATTCTGTGAATGACTCATCCACACATACGACAAACTATTTCCAAGACAATGACACCACAGACAACAGTAACAGCGCGAATGGTTTTGGTGATGGTGGTCTAGGTGGTGGTTCTTCAGGGAACGGAATTGGCGGAGGACTGCTAAATGGTGTTGGTGCTGGCAATGGAGAACATAACTACGGAATCGGCAATGGTATAGCTGATGATGCCAGTATCGTTACCCCGATTACTGCACCAGTCAATGCTTCAGGCAATGCCTTCTCCATCTTTGGTAATGCAACATCAAACTCAACCAATGATTCATCAACAACAACTGTGAATCACTTCGAAGACAATGACAGCATCAATAACAGCAATGCTCATAATGCTGGCGAAATCGAAGGTGGCTCAGGGACTCTTGGCGATGGTGGTATCCTGAACGGTGTTGCTGCAGGAAATGGTGAACATAACTATGGTATTGGCAATGGAATTGCTGATGATGCCAGCATCGTGATGCCAATTACGACACCAATTAATGCATCTGGTAATGCATTCTCAATCTTTGGCAATGCAACAGCCAACTCAACCAATAACTCATCAACAACCACTACAAACTATTATCAGGATAATGATAGTACTGACAATAGCAATGGCACAGGAAATGGTGTTAGCACGGGTTCTGGTGGCTTATTCGGTCTTGGTGGAATACTCAATGGCGCTGCCTCAGGTAATGGAGAGCACAATTACGGTATTGGCAATGGTAACGGTGACAATGCAAGTGTTGTTGCACCGATTGCGATTCCTATCAACCTTTCTGGTAATGCGATTTCTCTTTTTGGCAGTGCCTCTGCGAACTCCACTAACAACTCATCTACCAATACAACCAATCAGTTCAATGACAATGACCTTGAAAATAATAGCAACGGCAGTGCCAATGGTTCAGGTGGAATCCTCGATGGTATCGGTGCAGGCAATGGTGAGCACAACTACGGTATTGGTAATGGCAACGGAGATGATGCGAATGTTGTAACGCCAATTACGATACCAATTAACTTCTCAGGAAATGCAATATCCGTTCTCGATCTCAGTGGTCTAAATGGTGAAGGTGATTTTAATGTGCTTGGCCCAGTGACTAACTTGGTTGGCGTTGTTGCTGGTAATGGTGATGGCTCAGGAGTTTTAGGTACTGTCACAGGTGCAATCGGTGGCATCACGGGTGGAACCGATGGTAGCCCGATTGATCTCGTCACTAGTGTGATTGATGGCATTACTGGTGGAACCGATGACAGCCCTATTGATCTCGTCACTGGTGTGATTGATGGCATCACAGGTGGTGATCTTGCTAATAATCCTGTCACAGGGATTGTTCAAGAAGGTATCGATATTCTACAAGGCGTTGAAAGCTTAAAAACTGAAATCATCAATACGGGTATTGATACTGTTGCTGACACCATCATCGGAGCTTTCCCTCAAGCTGAACATCCTGTCGGTGATATCGATGACCTTGGTACCCTCACTTTTGAAACTTCTCGCGATACTGTAAATGGTACTTTAGAAACCGTGTCTGATTTGGCAGGGGCTGATCTTAGTGGTGCTTTAGATTCTGCAACAGGTGTCATTGAAACCTTAGTTGATAATGGTTCTGCTGCAATTGGTATTGTTCAACATATTGCTGATGACCTTGGCAATCTCGGTGATCTTGCTGATGGTACACCACTTGAAATGGTGACTGGCGTGATTGACGGCATCACGGGTGGTACTGACGGTAGCCCGATTGATCTACTCACCAATGTAGTTGGTGGCATAACTGGCACTGAAAGTTCATTGGGAATCGTCACAAACTTACTTGGTAGTATTACTGGTAGTCTTAATGGTGGTGCACTAAGTGAAGTAACTCATATTACAGCCGATATCGATGGCGTATTCAGTGGCGGAGCGCTTGATTCTGTTGGAACAACCATTAGCAATGCGACGGATAACCTTGAACTTGGTTTAGATGGTCTGACTGGCGGATTAAGTGATGGTTCACTTGATGGTATTCATAACCTCATCAGCATTAGCTTAAATGGTGAAAGTGAGAACAGCTTAGGCGTTGATCATATCCTGACAGCAATTACAGGAACGACATCAACAGTGACAACGGTAACGGATTCAACAGGCTCAACTAGCACATATACAGAAACCATTACCTCCCCATCTACACTGACACATCTCTCAAATGAACTATTCCACTCATTGAATCTATTCTAAATCCTCGCTCAAAAAGCCGCTGTCATCAGCGGCTTTGATTTAATAAAGATTTAAACGTACTTATCCATTCAAACACCTTAATCAACAGTATTGATAAATACATAGTTTTAAATATCTTAACAATAATAAATTCTATACAAAAAAAACTGACGAATGACCACTTTTGACAAACAGAACGCCCCGACAGTCTAAAAAATTAACCTTCACTTTAAACAACTGATATTGCTCACATATTAAACAAATTCTACCTGAGCTTAAGCTCAAATAAAAAGTCTATTAAATATTAAAACTATTTACAATCAACAAGATAAGGTATCAAAAACAGAATAAGCAAATCAAATTCTCAAGATTGACAAAAAAACTGCAACATATAACACTAAAAATGATTAATGTGATGTTAATCACACAAAAACAATATGGATTTAATAATTACTCGAAACAAAACATTTTAAAAATATATAGGTACGCTTATGAGCTTCAAAAGTCTATTTTCGCCAATCTCGAATCTATCATCGAATTCATTTGATGATAATTTCACAATATCGCCCCTGAGTGGCTCAACACAGATTCCTTTTGCGTTGCTTTCACAGGCGCTGTCTACTCAAAATATCAACAGTATGGTGAGCAGTATAACGAGCAATATAGCAATGAACTCGTTTAGCCCTGTACTTAATATTCTAGGAAATTTTAATCCTATATCATCATTCACAGGGACTTTTGAAGACATTTCTAGTAGTAGCGGGAACTTCAAAAGTTTAGTCAATATTCCGTTTAAAGTCGTTCCCAATATGAGTGGTGGAGTTCCAAATATTCCGACCAACAATCCATTAGATGCAGCTGTTAATATGGCTGGAAATGTAAAAAATACAACTCTGAATAACCAATTATTTGATCAGACCACGAGCACTATCACCAATAACTCAGGCCTTCTCAATACAAGTACGCTAGAAAATCCAACCAATATTTTTGATACCTTTACAAACACAACCAACACTTCACCACTCAGTACCGTAACAAATGCATTCAGTGGCTCAATTATTGGGCTAAACACAGATGGTTTCGCAAATAACATCAACACCATTAACAACTTTAAAACCTTAATTGCGAATAATCCTGCAACAGCTTTAACTAACTTCTTTGGGGGATTAAATGGCGGAGTGAATGATAGCTCAGGCAATGCCAGCGGCAACATCAATACGCCTGTTGGAAATATCAATAGTGGTCTTTCTGGTGACCCTGAGAATGGTATTAATGGTGGAATTAATACAGGATCAGGCGATATAAATATTGGTGTCGGCGGCTATCAACTCAATACACTCACAACAACCATTTCAAATATCACTGGTGGGACTAACCCAACAAATACCTTCTCTACCATCATCAATCAGGTAAGTAGCGGAAGTAACCCTGTAACTCAAACTGTTCAAAGCGGTATTGATACATTACAAGGTGCTGAAAGCCTCAAAACAGAAGTCATTAACTCAGGTATTAATACCGTTGCAGATACAATCATTAGCGCTGTTCATCAATCCGAACATCCGATTGGGGATACAGCAGATCTAGGCACACTGACTTTTGAGACTTCACGCGATACCGTAAATGGTTCTTTAGAAGCTGTTTCAGACTTAGCTGGTGCAGATTTTAATGGTGCGATCGACTCCGTATCTGGTGTAGTGGAAACATTAATTAATAACGGCTCTACAGCTACAGAGGTTGTCCAACACATTGGTAGCGATCTTGGTAACTTAGGTAATCTTACTGATGGTACATCACTTGAAATGGTGACTGGTGTGATCGACGGTATCACAGGTGGCACTGACGGTAGTCCAATTGATCTCGTCACTGGTGTCATTGATGGCATTACTGGTGGTACTGATGGTAGTCCGATTGATTTAGTGACTGGTGTGATTGATGGCATCACAGGTGGCACTGATGGCAGCCCAATTGATCTTGTGACTGGTGTGATTGATGGCATTACTGGTGGAACAGACGGTAGTCCGAT